>JASBTH010000115.1 GCA_030148525.1 Saprospiraceae bacterium
GACGGCTGACGGCTGACGGCTGACGGCTGACGGCTGACGGCTGACGGCTGACGGCTGACGGCTGACGGCTGACGGCTGACGGCTGACGGCTGACGGCTGACGGCTGACGGCTAAGTTTTCCTTTTCCATGCAACAGGTCAAATTAGAGGGCAGAAAACTTGTCTGCTTTCCTGAGCAAATCCCCCGCAGTTATGCCTAGCAATATGTAAACCTTGGGCCGTGAACCGTGGACCGTGGACCGTGGACCGTGGGCCGTGGACCGTGGACCGTGGGCCGTGGACCGTGGACCGTGGACCGTGGACCTTGAACCGTGGGCCGTCAGCCGTCCATCGTCACCCCTTCCCCGTCCAGAATGGTAACGCCCTGCATCGCCGTAAAATACACATCGAACAGGCGGTGCATTTCTTCGCGAGCCATGCGTTGTCCGGCCCGGGCGGTCAGATACATGAGACCAATTACCAGGCCGATGACCGGTAATAACCAGAGAATTCCTGCACCAAGGCCCAAATTGAGTTGTGAAAAGCCCATGACCATGATGATCATGGCCGCGAATCCCAGAAAGGAATAAAAGAACACGAACATGAGCCAAACCGAAGGCCTGGGACCACACAGACCCCGAATACTGGATCCATGCTCATGTGGATGAACTGACAAATTCAATACCGGAGACCAAAAGTGTTGGTCCTCGGTGGGTAGTCGCAATGTGAGATAGTTTTCGTTGATAGTCCCCGTTACTCCTTCCGAAGTGTCGGCCAGGGCCAGATTCATTCGTTCCAGGAAGGCGTCAGGCGTCAGGTCCGCTATCCGTCGGAAGCGAGGGCGAATTTCGAGCGTACTCATAGATTGTTCCGTTTGACGACTTTTTCGACCGGCTGCGAGAAAGATACAAATTTTATCAAATCACACCTCTCTGTCTGCCAGACAAGTACCTCTTTTGATAATCGTCAACAGGAGTTCAAAAGCGATTTTTTCGGGCAATCTCTTGCGAATAAGTAAAACCCCTCGTATATTTGTCGTCCAATTGAAACAACAACGCGGCGTGGAGCAGTTGGTAGCTCGTCGGGCTCAAGTTGTTCGTTGATTGAAATTACGGTGGCAATTTTGCGATTTGCGCCGGTCCCATATGGGTATCGATCAATAAATGGGCTGCTTAGTCAGAAATGATTAGGTGAATATTCGTCAAATTCGGGGAAGCCTTACGCATGGTAATCCCGAGCCAAGTTCCGGAAACGGAAAAGGTGTAGAGACTTAATGGCGAACATCCTCCTTGCTTTCGCAAAAGGATGAAGAGAAAGTCCAGACCACAAAATCATCCCGCTCAACTTGCCGGGATCAGATGCAGCGAAAGCTGTAGTGGTAAGCATAACCCGAAGGTCGTAGGTTCGAGTCCTGCCGCCGCTACTAAGAGAAAAGGCCACTTATCAGGTAACACTGATCTAGTGGCTTTTTTCGTTTAGTGAGACGCGATAAATCGCGTATCTACAATAATTGGATTCGACCCAAATCCCCCTATCTCCAAATCTCCCCCTCTCCTAATCTCCCTTTCTCCCATTCTCCCTTTCCCCTAATCCCATCGATCCAGCCTACCCTTTGCCCTTTGGGCTTCGGCGGCCTGATAAGGATCGACATCCGGTCAACCCCATCCATCTTTTCACATCGTCATGCGTTATTGTGAATACGAAGGGGTATTTAGTATTTTTGCGAAAGCGAAAATTCGCCTATTCGTTAATAAGCCATAACCTAACTAAATAGACCAACACATGAAAGAAGTATTCATAGCCTCCGCTGTCCGCACACCACTGGGAAGCTTTGGTGGTGTATTCGCCAAGCTCAGCGCCATCGACCTGGGTACAGCCGCCATCAAGGGTGCGCTGGAGAAAGCAGGCGTTCCCGCCGATCAGGTCCAGGAAGTACTCATGGGCAACGTGGTATCTGCCAACCTCGGCCAGGCACCTGCCCGCCAGGCAGCACTGGGTGCCGGCATCGGCCAGAATGTGCCCTGTACCACGGTAAATAAGGTATGTTCCTCCGGTATGAAAGCCATTATGTTCGGCGCCCAAAGTATTATGCTGGGACACAATGACCTGGTAGTCGCCGGCGGCATGGAAAGCATGTCGAACATTCCCTACTACATGCCCAGTGCCCGCTGGGGAAGCAAATACGGCGATACCAAGATGGTCGATGGCCTCGCCAAAGACGGTCTTACCGATGCCTATAACCAGGTAGCTATGGGGGTATGCGCCGATAATACGGCAACTGAATACAAGATCAGCCGGAAGGAACAGGATGAATATGCCATCCGCTCGTACAAACGAGCAGCCGAAACGACCGAAAAAGGTATTTTCAAAGAGGAAATAGTACCGGTCATGGTCCCCCAACGCAAGGGTGATCCCATTGCCGTAAACGAAGATGAAGAGTACAAAAGAGTTAAGTTTGAGAAAATCCCTGCGCTGCGTCCAGCCTTCTCGAAAGACGGCACCGTAACCGCCGCCAACGCCTCTACCATCAACGACGGAGCCTCCGCCCTGGTCCTCGTCAGCAAAGAAAAGATGGAAGAACTCGGACTGACTCCCGTTGCGCGCATCCTCTCCTTTGCCGATGCCGCCCACGACCCCATGTGGTTCACTACGGCCCCCACTAAAGCCGCTCCCCTGGCCCTGCAGCGTGCCGGCCTCACCAAAGACGATATCGACTTTTTCGAAGTAAATGAGGCTTTCGCAGTTGTTCCCATGGCCTTCAACAAGGAATTGGGTATCGACGACGAAAAGGTCAACGTGTACGGCGGCGGCGTTTCCCTGGGCCACCCCCTCGGTGCTTCCGGTGCCCGCATCGTCACCACCCTCAATAATGTACTTCACCAAAATGGCGCCAAACGCGGACTGGCTACCCTCTGCAATGGTGGCGGCGGTGCGTCGGCCATCATCATCGAAAAGGTATAAACAGGTTTGAGGTTTGAGGTTTGGGGTTTGAGGTCAGGTTTGGGGGTTCTTCAAACTCCAAACCTGACTCCACACTTCACCTGTCAAGCACCCTGGCCACAGCTGCTGCCGGCTGAATAAATTTACCGGTCATTCGCGTCTGATCGGTTTTGGAGCCGGTTGACTTGAGTATCTTGTGCGCTTCCTCGGCGGTGAGATCGGGCTTGATGCTCTTCATGAGGCCGAGCAGGCCGGATACGTAAGGACAGGCCATAGATGTTCCATTGTACGTGTCGTAGCCGTTGTCGGGTACTGTGGAATAGATGCCGACACCGGGGGCAGCGATGCCCAAAGACACATCCTGTACGGTGTTGGAGAAGACCGCTTTCTTTAGCTCATTATCCACGGCCGAAACGGTAATGATACCGTCGGCATTGGCGGGGCTGTAATCCTTGGCGTTCATATCGGAATTACCAGCAGCTGCTACTACAATGACACCCGATTGTTTGGCGTAAGCCACTGCCTGCGAATACGCCCGCTGCCGACTGTCATTGGAAGGGCCGCCCAGGGACAGAGAGATCACGTCGGCACCCTTATCCGTAGCTTCGATAATTCCGTTGATGATGGTTTTCTGGTTGCCCATGCCGTAGGCGTTCAGCACCTTAATGCTGGTAATGTCGACAAAGGCATTGTTCTGCGAATAGGAGGCCACCCCTACCCCATTATTGGATACCGCACCGGCAATGCCCGCACAGTGCGTACCGTGTCCGCGCGGATCATTATCGTAGCGGGAACGGACAGAGGTGAAATTATCGGCCAGGTCTTCGTGTTTGGCGTCGACGCCCGTATCGAGAATGGCCACTACGGCCTGGCGTTGTGGTTTTACATCTTTTAGCAACTCAAAGAGTTTATCCATCTGCATGCGATCGAAACCCCATAGATTTTCTAAACCGGGATCGTTGATGCCGTAGCGCTTTTCGATCTTAGGTGGCAGCTTATTGGACTTAATGGGATCAACAGTGATTTGCTCATTTTCTTCGATGTGTTCAACGATGGCCTTTTGCCGTAAGGCTTTGCGGATAAGCATTAAGTCGGCTCCGTCGGGTACATCTACCACGTAAAAATCATCCAGGTCCGTAGCTTCGGGACGTTCCGGAAAAAAGGCGCGCTCCACGGTGAGGTTGTATTGATCGAGCACGCTGCGGAGCATTTCCAGATCACTGCCTTGCTCAAGTTCGATCAGAAGTTCCCCGTCGGGACTAAGGGTGGTTTCTGTTCGTTGTTCCTGAAAGGGGAAGGTGGGTTGCAAGATAGTCTTGTAGTAATAATACCCGCCACCAATGGTGAGCAGCAACCCTACCCAGAAGGCAGCGCGCAAATTGGCAATATAGCTAAAGGCCGTACCCAATACACCAATAAAGACCAGATCCCGAATCAGAACCTCAAATTTATAGGACATGGGGGCAGCCTGGAAAAACCAGCTCCCCAAATAAGTCAGTATGGAAAGGAAAAAGAGGGCTCGAAAAGCTCCGGCTACCTTTTTTTCGCGAAAGCGAAACCAAAAAATGAGTGCAAACAAAGCCCCCAGCAGGGCAAGGCCGTATACCAGCATCATAACAATCGGTTTGAGTGAATAAGAGTCATCTCTTTTCAATTATACCGCTTCCGAAAAGGTTTGGGATCCCA
>JASBTH010000116.1 GCA_030148525.1 Saprospiraceae bacterium
GACGGCTGACGGCTGACGGCTGACGGCTGACGGCTGACGGCTGACGGCTGACGGCTGACGGCCAAGTTGTTTTTTCACTCGGGTATTGGCAAATGAACATTCTAAAAACTTGTCTGCTTTCTTGAGCAAATTCACCGCAGTTACGCCTCGTAAACCGTGAGCCATGGACCGTGGACCTTGTCTGTTTTTATGAGCAAATCCAATGCAGTAATGAATCGCAAGAAGCAAACCGTTTACCGTAAGCCGTGAGCCGTCTGCCGTGGACCGTCTTCAATTTTGGTGCACGCTATTGGAATAGATATATTGCTGACCAACTATTTTGAGTCAAGTTAAAGACGCAACATGAACGTAATCATAACCGGAGCGACGGGGATGGTCGGAAAGGGTGTTCTGCTGGAATGCCTGGATCACCCGTCGGTCGATCAGGTGCTCACCATTGGTCGTTCCAAAGTGGACCTGGAGCACGCCAAGCTCCGACAGATCGAGCACGCCGATTTTTCCAATTTTGCGCCCGTAGCCGACCAATTGGCCGGCTACGATGCGGCTTACCTGTGTATGGGCGTGAGCTCGGCCGGTATGGACGAAGCCGACTATACCCGCATCACCTACGACTACACCCTGGCCCTGGCACGGGTGCTGGCCGATAAAAACCCCGGTATGACCTGCACCTACGTATCGGGGCAGGGAACCGACAGCAGTGAAAGCAGCCGCGCCATGTGGCCACGGGTGAAAGGTCGCACGGAAAATGCGCTGCTAAAGCTTGGTTTCAAGCAGGCCTATATGTTTCGGCCCGGAGTGATCATTCCACTGAGGGGGATTACCTCACGTACGAAGATGTATCAGTTTTTCTACGATTATTTTATGTGGTTGGTCAAACTTATTAAAGCGCTGGCACCTAACTCGGTGGTCAATACGACTCAATTGGGATTGGCCATGATCAATGCGACCCGCTTCGGATACGACCGGAATATCATTGATCCGCGCGATATTATTCTTTTGGCGAAAGCGGTATAGCTGCGTAGCGAGATTTTATTCACCACAAGACACAAAGAGCTCCGAGACTCACATATTAGGATGGTTACTGATGACGGTAGCTAACCGTTTGGCAAAATCAATAAACTTAACGACTTCGTCCGTTCTGGCTTCCTTTACCTTATCAAATATGAGCAAAGCCTCCCCATTACTCTCTACATGGAATACCTGCTCGTTTTCGAAAAATTGAATGAGATCTTTTTCGAAAAATGCCCTAATGTCTTTTTCATTATTTCCCATTAATAAAAACTTATTGGAGAAGTCGGTATACATATTGAAATCTATATCCTTATAGCCTGAAAAAGCCATAACTCTATCAAATATCTTATCAAAGACCCCTTCTTTTTCCATGGAGAAGACCGGGATATTTGTGTTTAATTTCAATACCATTACAGTAGCATGAAAAACCTCGGCTGTAAATGCAGCTCCCTCGCTAAAGGTTACATCGGCAATCTCCCAATCCATTCCTAAATCATCCCAACTTCCCTTCAGGCAATTTGATTTTCGTTCGATAGGCCTTATTTCAAAAAAATGGAAGTTTCTCAAATAGGAGGTATTCCATTGCACCTCGCTGGCATATTCGTAATTGTTTTCATTTGCCAGGTTTTGTAACCTGGTTTGCCTTGGCGACAGTTTTGTCGAATGGTCATTTAGCGAAATCTTCAATGCCCGATTGTGCGTAGAGGACGACACATGGTCATCCAAGCCAGAAATCACCACTTTCCCACCGCTACTCTGATGCGTTTTTAAGAGATCTATCACATATTCCATGTACGTAACCCCCACCAATCTTGTCCTCGAAAGATCAATAGTGACATCAGAACCTGGCGTGATCATGCTGGCTAATTTACTGGTAAGTGGAATTTTAAGGAAATTGGCTATACCATCTACTTGCAAAATGAACCCACCATCTTTTGTAGGAACGATATCAGTTTTACTGGAAAATGTTTCTTTAAAAAATTCGCCAATCGGTATTCTGGATAAAAGAATATGTACCAAGAGGGTAAATAGTGTTCCTCCCAGAATACCCCAAAGAAGGTCAGAATACAAGGTAATTGCTATTGTAACCAGCATGAATATGAGTTGCTCAATCCCCATTTTATATATTTTCTTAAAAACGGACGGGGACGCCAATCTAAAACCTATATAGACCAAAATAGAAGCCAATGCTGCCAGGGGTATTTTCTGAATAACTGGAGCTAAAAGGAAAATGAATAAAATAATTAGAATACCATGGTGAAAATTAGACCATTTCGTTTTCGCATTATTGTTGACATTCACAGTACTTCTCACAATGACCGTAATAATTGGCAGTCCGCCAATACCACCCGAAATGGCAGTCGCCAATCCAATACCAATCAAGTCTTTATTTAAATCCGATTTACGTTTGTAGGGATCCAATTTATCGACCGCTTTCGCCATGGCCAGGGTCTGAATAGAAGCAATAAGCGAAATGGATAAAACGGCTATCCAGAACTGATAATCACCTATTCTACTAAAGTTGGGAAACATGATAGCATCCCATAGGTTTTCTGGTATTTTGATCAATTGGCTGGGACCGACGTGGTAACTATTCCCGCCGATAGAAACAGAATGTGCATCAAAGAAATTAAATACATATGCAGCAAGTACTGCGGCAACCAAAACCCAGAGAGAAGCGGGAAAATAGTGTAAAAACCTGGATTGTATTTTAGGAACGACGACCATTATGATAACTCCTACGACAGAAATACCAAAAATAATAGGATGAATATTGGGTATTTGTGCAAATACTTCTTTTAGTAAAAAAATAGCTCCTCTTCCATCGGGATTCGTTCCTAAAGCGATATGAATTTGAGTAGAAAAAATAATAATACCAATCGCCACCATAACTCCCTGAATGACTGAGGATGGAATTATATCAGCAATTTTTCCCAATTTCAATAAACCAAGCAGAACCTGAACAATTCCAGCAATACAAATTGCGGCTAACACATAATTCAGGGTTTGTCCTGTGCCGTCCTCCAATGAATAAATGGAGGATAAAATTACAGCAATGAGACCAGCAGCCGGACCATTTATTGCCAAGTGACTACCCCTAAAAGGAGTGGCAACGATCCCCCCGATTATGGCTGAAATCAACCCAGCAATAGGTGGAGCGCCAGATGCTGCAGCAACCCCCAATCCAAGCGGTAAAGCGACTAAAGACACACTAATTGCAGCTAAAAAATCAGACCGAAAATTGCCAATCATTCCTTTCCAACCTTTCTTAGGTAGTTCAGGTAACTCCATACTGTAGGCAGGTTCTATTTTAATTTTTCATCAAAACATCCAAGGTAGACAATTTTGAGAGACTGCATAAATTGGAAATTGAAGAGTATTTACTCCTGGTTTCAATGAGCCGACCATCCTGCATCAGGCAATAGAAATAAGTACCAGCAGCCTAGAAATCAGTCAGGCCGCCAGCCGAAATTAGTCCGGAAACTCGTACTGACCTCTCCCGGTCTCCTCGGCCGACAAGAAAAAGACCCGACATTCATTAAGCAGATGACTGATTACGTGGAGCTGTTGCAAAAAGGCGATACTACTGCCCTGGCAGCCCACCTGAAAACCCTGAATGCCATCGGTAGTCGTATGCGTCACCTTCCCGATGCGGTCGATCAATATGTGGATGCGCGACTGCGCGAATACGTGCAGGGTCCGGGCCTGACCCGCCTTCCTCGCCTGGCCGTTCCGAGGCCATTGGACTCCCTTTCCACTCTGACCTTACCCACCCTTTTGCTGGTTGGTGGACAAGACCATACCTACATTCAGGATAATGCCTCGTACCTGAAAAAGCATTTGCCAAATTCGAGCCTGCACACTATCCAGAAAACCGGCCACCTCCCGAACATGGAACAACCAAGACGGTACAATCGACTGCTATATCGTTTTTTGAAGGATGGTAATGAGTAATGGGTATTTGGACAAATTGCGGCAGAATGAGTAGAAGTCACCTGCGGGGAATGATTTCCAATTACATTTCTATAGCTTACCTGTGGTGCTACCGTTATGTACAGCAATGCTCCGTTTTAAATACTCCATTTAACACTGAGCACTGAACATTGATCATTTCCTCTAAAAACAGGATGGTCTAAAACACCCCCTACCCTTCCCATTTTTCCTATATTCACCAGCACCCAATTCTGCACCCATGCACCGATTCCTGCACCTTGCACTGCCTTGTCTGGCATTAACGTTATCCCTGATGGCTTGTACTTCTGACGAATCTACCGAAGCGAAAACCGGCACCACCTACCAAGTGTATTTTGCCGGCGGGCAATCCAATATGGAGGGTTTCGGATTCGAGAACGATCTGCCGGAAGAGTACCGCAGCCTCGGGCACGACATTCGCATTTTCTCGGGCCATACCGTGCCCGATGATGTAGAAGGCGGTGGTACCGGTCAGTGGCTGCCTCTGTCATCGGGTTTTGGCACCGGCTATCAGGCAT
>JASBTH010000117.1 GCA_030148525.1 Saprospiraceae bacterium
GGCCATAAATTTGGGTTAGAACGCTGTAAATATTTTAAGGCCAGTCTCCATTTAACCGGGCAAGACTGGTCTTTTTTTTCTTTTCCCCTGATCGCTATCCTTGTATACCGGCCACCAAGTAATTTTGCTGCGTAGCACTTCGGGCCGGGACTCCAATCCACTTCGAAAGCGGTATATTCCTTACCTTGACTAACAAGTACAACTCAAGGTATGGATACCCCTCAATTAATATTGGTAATTGGCTTACCGGGCAGCGGAAAAACGACCTTCTCGCGCGCCCTGGCAGACCGGCTACAGGCTTTTCACCTCAATACGGATATCATCAGAGATCAGGTAGGCATGCGCGGGCAATACGAGCCGGAAGCTAAAAAACGGATTTACGATCTGATGCTGCTGGAGGCTCGCAAGGCACTACGCGATAAAAAAAACGTCATCCTGGATGGTACGTTTTATCTGGAACGGATGCGTGAAACCTACCGCCAACTGGCTTTTGCCGAACGGTTACCGCTGAAGTGGATTGAACTGATTGCCTCTGAATCGGTGATTAAAGAGCGAACCAGTCGACAGCGCACCTACAGTGAGGCCGATTTTTCGGTATACGAACAAGTGCGCGATCACTTCGAACCATTTTCTGATGAGCGACTTACTCTCCAAAGTGATCATCCCGATAATTTGCCCAGTATGCTTGACCAGGCAGTTCAGTACATTGCTCAAAACTAAGGTATACCATGACCGACGAACAAATTCAACAGTTGATCGAACGTGGTGGTCTGCCGGATGGCGACGGAGAAACCGAGCTTGTGTCGACGCATATTTCATGGGTGATACTGACAAAAACACACGCTTACAAGATCAAAAAGCCGGTTCACTTTTCCTTTCTGGACTTTTCTACCCTCCGGGCCCGCAAGTATTACTGCGAACAAGAATTGTCGCTAAACCGGCGGTTGGCACATGATATGTATCTGGATATACTGCCTGTACGTGCAGGTGAGCAAGGCCCCGTTTTAGCGAAAGCCGGAGGAAGGGTCATCGATTATGCTCTGCGGATGCGACGATTGGACAGTAGCCGGCAAATGCACCATATGTTAGAACGGGGCGCGGTAACAGCTGGTCAGGTGGACAGCTTGGCCGATCAAATGATCGCCTTCCACCGCTCGGTTCAAGTGGTAAAAGATGCCTTCGACCTAAATTCCTGGCGGAGTACTTATAACGATTTGGCGGTCGTGCTGGATCACGCAATTGATTGGGAGTTAGCCGAAACGGCCCGTACGATCGAGCGGGCGATTGCGCTTTCCGACGGCTTTTTGGATGCCTACGGGGACCGGATGCTGGAAAGGCAGGCGGAAGGTTGGGTCGTCAATGGGCACGGCGATCTGCACGCCCGAAACATCTTTTTAACCGACCCACCTGCCATTTTTGATTGTATTGAATTCTCCGAAGAGCTGCGCCACCTGGATGTACTGAATGAAATTGCCTTCTTCTGTATGGATATGGATGTCTTTGAACGATCTGACCTTGGGGATCGGTTCTTCCGGCGATATACCGCCAATATTCGTTGCCTCGACCGTCCCGAGGACGAATACCTGTTTCAATACTTTAAATTATACCGTTGTAACGTGCGTTTGAAGGTCAATGGGTTAGAGGCCGCTCAATCGGGACTGAATGAGGAAAACCGCTCAACTATTGAGCATTATACTCAATTGATGCAGCTTTATATATCGAACTTATCCCACGCTAATGGACGAGAAAGGGTCGTTTAGCGATTTATTTAGGTGATTCGCAAAAAAAAGAGGCATTTGGTCAGTGAAAATGACACCTTATATTCAAAAATCACCGACATGAATCGTTTTCATACCCTATTACTACTTGTTTTTTGCCTGCCTCTTTTCGTGCAGGCCTCCCATGTCCGATCCGGAGAAACCGTTCACCTGACGGAGCCGACAACCGAGAATACCTATCTGGCCGGTGGCGAAATTGATGTGGATGCAGCCATCGGTGGTGACCTCACCCTTATCGGCGGAAAGATCAATGTCCGCGACCTTATTGAAGAAGATGGGTTGATTATCGGTGGCGAACTGTTGTTTCAGGGTGTTGCCCGTGAAGACCTTCGCATGCTGGGAGGTGAAATATTGGTCCGCGAGCCCGTTGCCGGAGATTTATTGGTCGTAGGCGGAGCTGTCACACTGGAGGGCGGAGCTGATGTGGGTGGCGATCTGATCATCCTCGGTGGTGAGGTGATCATAAAATCGAGGATTAAAGGGAACGTCCGCATTATCGGCGGAGATGTAAAGATCCGGGGTATTGTAGAAGGCGCACTGGAAGCCAAAGCTGGTGTATTGCGCATTGGTGGTACCCTGGAGGGGCCTACCCGCCTGCAAGCCCGCGAGATCAGAATGGCATCCGGGGCAGATATTCAGGGTGACATCCGCTACTGGCATAAAGGCGATCCATTGGATTTCCGGCCTTATCTGGCGGATGGAGCCAGTGCTCGTTACGACGAAGACATGGCCTCTGAACTCATGGATTTCCAGTGGGAGGAGGTGCGCGATAAGGGCCTTTTCTGGTACCGTCTGTTTCAGACGATCAGCGGCCTGTTTCTGACCCTGGTCCTGATGCTGCTACTTCGCCGTTTTGCGCAAGCACGCACCGGACAGGGTACCAAAGCTATTTCCCGCTCCATGATTATTGGTTTGCTGGCACTCGTAGGACTTCCGATTATCGGCGTTCTCGGATTCACCTCCGTAGTCGGAGCGCCCATTGGCGTAGTCAGTTTTGCCTTCTGGTTAATCCTGGCCGTAGTTGGCCACGCGCTATCGGCGGTGATGCTCACCTATGAATGGCAAGCCTGGACCGATCGTTCATGGAGTAAGTGGACCGCCATCGGCATTGCTGGTTGTCTGTTCCTGGCTATGCGTCTCCTGGCCTTGATTCCACTAATCGGACCAGTTGTCAACGGCATTCTGACGATTTGGGCCGTTGGGTATTTCCTCTTCTTATTGTGGCGCAAAATGCCGCAACAACCAGGCGAGGGAGAATCGACCGATCTGGTATAAAGAAAATGGCCGCCAACCGACGGCCAACTAATCCATCTATACCGACAACGAAGTGGTTTTGCTCCGCAGTACTTCGTGCTGGGACTCCAAACCACTTCG
>JASBTH010000119.1 GCA_030148525.1 Saprospiraceae bacterium
TGGCCATTTTCGTCATCAAAAGCAAACTCCCAACAAGCTCTTATGTCTTTAATAAATGTAAAAATAACGTTTATTCTGAGATTTCATACTCAATGACCTATTTTTTGCCCGCGCGTACCCCGGGGTTAGTTAATGAATACCACTTGTGAAATTGTGCGCACATGTTGGAAATAGTTACTGGTAATATTGTTCAAATCCACATCCAACCAACGTTCACATGAAACGATTAGCCTATATCTTACTCTTGAGCGGACTGTTAACCAACAGCTGTTCCAACATCTCCAACGCCGATTCAAATCAGATTACAGTCAGCAATCCATCAGATGCAGAACGAACGGATGCCTTCTTCTCTATCCCTATCGATGAACTCCCGGCTGACCTTGCTAAGGCCGACCTTAGTCACCTCGTGGTCTATCGGGGTGAAGCCCCCCTGCCCTGCCAGGCCAATGACCTAGATGATGATGGCCAGGCCGATGAGTTAGCCTGTGTTATCGACCTCGCTCCTGCTGCCTCCGAAACCCTGACCCTGAATACGACTACAGATCCCCCCTCCTTTCCCTCCCGCACCCAGGCCGAATTATCCCATAAGGTCGACGGCTATTGGGAAGACCGGGAATACATGGGTGGCACCTTTCAGAATGTAGAAGAACTACACGTTCCGGAAGAACATACCGACCACTCCTATTTTATTCGCTACGAGGGCCCCGGCTGGGAATCAGATCGGGTGGGCTACCGCTTTTACCTGGATTGGCGCAATGCCACGGATATTTTCGGCAAACAAACTACTGATCTGGTGCTGCAGGATGTAGGTCAGGACGGATTTGATTCCTACCACGAACTGGCTGAATGGGGCATGGACGTGCTAAAAGTCGGGGAATCCCTTGGTCTCGGGTCCCTGGGTAAATGGCACAATAACCGCGCCGGACGCATCGCCATGACCGACTCCCTCTACTGCGCAGTAGCCTATTCCGGACCGGTGGAATCCATGATCCGCACCAACTACTACGGCTGGCAAACGGGGGTCGAAAAGACCGATGTCACCTCCTCCCTGTCCATCCACGCAGGTAGTCGCCTCACCAAACACCACGTGCAACTATCCACTGCCGTCGACAGCCTGTGCACCGGTATTGTCCAACTGGAAAATACGGAGGTTTTGCGCGGCAGCGGAGATCAGTGGAATTACCTTGCTACCTGGGGTACCCAAAGCCTGAACGACGATCAGTTGGGTATGGCGGTAATCTACTGCCAGGCCGACGAACTGGCGGTTACCCGGGATTCCATGAGCCACGTAGTGGTTCTGAATCCCGACGATCAGGAGCTCACCTATTACTTCCTGGCAGCCTGGGAGCTGGAACCTAATGGCATTACCGATAGGGCAGCATTCGAAGCCTACCTGGAGGAAACGCTGAAGCGACTGGACAAACCGATAGAAATTGCCGAGATCGATTAAAAGATATTATCCTACGACTATTAAATATACTTATGGATTACCAAGAAAGTGTGCATCCCCGGGATGTACAGCAATACGATACGGATCGGCTGCGCGAGGCGTTCCTGAATACCAACCTCATGCAAGTCGGTACCCTGCATTGGGTCTACACCATGTACGACCGCTTTATGTACGGAAGCGCCATTCCCACTAGCAAGCCTTTGCAACTCAAAACACTGGACGCCCTGAAAGCAGACTTCTTTCTGGAGCGTCGGGAACTGGGTATCCTCAATACCGGTGGCCCCGGACGCGTAGTGACCGACGGCACTACCCACGAAGTCGATCCCCTCGACGTACTCTACGTCGGAAAGGGCGTGCGCGATGTGGTCTTCGAAAGCAATGACCCCGGCACACCTGCCGCCTATTACCTCAACTCCACGCCCGCTCACCACACCTACCCGACGACCAAAGCCACACAGGCCGAAGCTAACCGGGTCGATCTGGGTGATCAGGAACACGCCAATAAACGGACGATCTTCCAGTATATACACGAAGATGGTATCCAAAGCTGTCAGCTCGTAATGGGCTGGACCGAATTGGCACCGGGCAACATCTGGAACACCTTCCCGCCGCATACACACCTGCGGCGCATGGAGGTTTATTTCTACTTCGACCTGCCACAGGATCAGATGGTCCTGCACTTTATGGGCGAACCCACCCAGTCGCGCCACATCGCCATGCGCAACCACGATGCCATTTTGTCCCCACCCTGGTCCATTCACGCAGGAGCCGGCACGGCTGCCTACAAATTCGCCTGGGGCATGGGCGGCGAGAACAAAGCATTTACCGATATGGATCCGGTAGCATTAGATGACTTCAAATAAACCTATGCGAATTACCGAGGCATTTCAATTAACGGGAAAAACAGCCCTGGTAACGGGCTGCAAACGAGGCATTGGCTTCGCCATGGCGGAAGGCCTGGCCGAAGCCGGTGCTGATATTATCGGAGTTTCCGCTTCCCTGGAACCCAGCGGCTCCAAAATTGAGCGACGAGTAGAGGAGATCGGCCGTTCTTTCCACGCCTACCAATGCGATTTCAAGGATCGGCAAGCCCTCTACACCTTTATCGAAGCGGTTAAGGAAAAACACGGTTCCCCTGACATTCTGGTCAACAATGCGGGAACTATCCTCCGCAAACCCGCCGCTGAACATCCGGATGAGTACTGGGACGAAGTCGTAGCTGTCAACCAGCACGCCCCCTTTATCCTTACCCGTGAATTCGGCCGGGACATGGTAGCCCGTGGCTCCGGAAAGGTGATTTTCACGGCATCCCTGCTCACCTTTCAGGGGGGTATCACCGTTCCGGGATACGCCGCCTCCAAAGGAGCGATCGGTCAATTGACCATGGCCTTCTCGAACGAATGGGCCGGTAAAGGAGTGCAGGTCAATGCCCTTGCCCCTGGCTATATCGCCACCGATAATACGCAAGCCTTACGGGAAGATCCCGATCGAAGTAAAGCCATCCTGGCCCGTATTCCGGCCGGCCGCTGGGGTACTCCCGATGATTTTAAGGGGCCAACTGTATTCCTGGCCTCAGCGGCCTCCGATTACATGACCGGTGCTATCCTCACGGTTGACGGTGGCTGGATGGGCCGTTAATAGCCTTTCGGCAAAAAGTACGACATAATGACCTTTCGTTTACTAATAGTTATCAGCATCTCTTTGATCATCCCCTGCACGGGTAGCGCACAAGTATGGACATCAGATCAGGGAGATGGCACCTATAACAATCCCATCCTGCACCTGGATTATTCCGATCCGGATGTAGTTCGGGTCGGATATGATTTTTACATGA
>JASBTH010000127.1 GCA_030148525.1 Saprospiraceae bacterium
TTCTTCCGTAATGATGGAAGCCGCACGTATCCTGCTGAAAACTATCGAAGAAACGGGTGAAAAACCACGCCGCACCCTTCGCCTGGCCTTGTGGACCGGCGAAGAGCAAGGCCTGCACGGCTCGCGCAACTATGTGAAGCAGCACTATGCCGACTTCCCCCCCGATAGCTATACGCCACAATCCCTGAAGCCCGACCAGGAGAAGGTTTCAGCCTACTACAATCTGGACAACGGAACCGGGCGTATCCGTGGTGTGTACCTGCAGGGGAATGAGGCCGTAGCCCCCATCTTCCGGGCCTGGTTGCAGCCATTCAAAGACCTCGATGCCGGCACGCTGACACTGAGCAATACCGGTGGTACGGACCACCTGGCATTCGATGCGGTAGGTATTCCCGGGTTCCAGTTCATCCAGGATCCGATGGCCTACTTTGCCCGCACCCACCACTCCAATATGGACAACTGGGACCAGCTATCGGGCGACGATTTGTCACAGGCGGCGACTATCATTGCTTCCTTCGTTTGGCACACGGCCCAACGCGACGAAAAGCTGCCACGCAAATCCCTCGATCTCTACGAGGAAGAAAAAGATACGGCAGGCGACCGTCAATAAACAGACCTGGTCAAATGGTCAGAAAGCGGCATCGGAGCAATTCGGTGCCGTTTTTCTTTTTAATTTTTAATGTTTAGTTCATAATTTTTAATTCCTTGCCCCTGGTTAGCATTGCCGCTGTTGCTCGTGTCCGTCTTCTCAGACTACCTTAGACTGTACGGGTGTAGACTGCCGATTTCCGACTTCTCTTTGTTTCTTTGCAAAAAACATCCCTTATGCACCGAATCCTATTCCTCCTGCTTTTTGCTTTTTTGGCGGAAGCCACTGCTGCACAAGACGCTTTTGCCGTCAAGGCGATGTCCTACAATATTCGCTTTAACAATCCGGGTGACGGTCCGAATGCGTGGCCCAACCGCAAGGATGTACTCATCCGGCAGGTCAAATTCTACGGCCCCGATGTAATCGGGATGCAGGAGGTGCTGAAGGGACAGCTCGACACCCTCGATGCCCGGCTTGAGAACTACGCTTACGTAGGCGTGGGCCGCGACGACGGGAAGGAAGCCGGGGAATACTCGCCCCTCCTCTACCGTTCCGATCGGTTTGAGTTGGAAACGTCCGGCACCTTCTGGCTGAGCACTACCCCGCAGCAGGTCTCCAAGGGCTGGGATGCGGCCCTGCCTCGCATCTGCACCTACGCACGCTTGCGCGAAAAAGCAAGTGGCCAGACCCTCTGGGTATTCAACACTCACTTTGACCACGTTGGCGTGGAAGCACGCCGTGAATCCGTAAAGGTGATCCACGAGCAGATCCAGCGTCTCAATACCGGTGATCTGCCGGTGATCATTACGGGCGATTTCAATGTACAGCCCACCGATGCCCCCATCGTATACATGCACCAACACTATGGGGACGCCTGGGAAGACAGCCAACTCCCTGCCTACGGCCCGATTGGTACCTATAGTGGATTTCAGGCCGATCATCCGCTGGATCGCCGCATTGATTTCGTCTTTTTCAGCGAAAAGTACTGGAAGGTACATCGGGTAGCACATCTGGCGACCCTCCGCGATGGTCGCTGGCCTTCCGATCACCTGCCCGTTTTTGCCGAATTGCACCTGAAATAAACCGACGAAAATCTGATTAACAAAAATGATTGATGCCCCTTGGTTTTGGTACGCATATTATGGCTTTCTGCTACTGGTAGGCCCCATATCCGTCCTGTTGGTGAACCGGGTAGTCCGGCGTACAAAACGGCTGCGCAAGCTCCACATGCAGGAGCAGGGGCAATTGGAAGCCGTGCCCGGTAAGGAACCCCGTGAGCATGTAGCCGAGAACACGCGGAAAGATGTAGTCCAAAAGATCGGACAGCGATTCACCATCATTGAGCGCTTATCGATCGGGGCCATCATCCTGCTTTGGGTGTTCTTTCTGGTGCTACCCCACCTGGGGAAGGTATCGAGCACTGTTTTTTCCATATTAGTGGGTTCTTCGGCAGTGGTGGTGGGTATTGCCGCCCGCCCCTTCATTGAGAACCTCATTTCGGGCATCATCATCAGCTTCTCCAAGCCCTTCCGAACGGGCGATACGGTAATGCTCGACCAGCAGTACGGCATCGTGGAGGATATCACCCTTACCTTCACCATTGTCAAGATATGGAACTGGCGTCGCTACATTATCCCCAACAGTCAGATGCTGAATAAGTCCTTTGTCAACTACACCATCAAGGACAACCACCAATGGATGCACGTAGAGTTCTGGGTTGCCTACGACACCGACCTGGTGCAGCTCCGGCAAATGGCGATGGACGCTGCCGGTCAAAGTCCAAACTTTTCCGGAAAGGAACCGCCCAGTTTCTGGATTATGGAAATGGGCAAAGAGGGGTACCGGTGTTGGATTGCGGCCTGGGCCGACAATCCGTCTACGGCCTGGGAGTTAGGGCACGATATTCGCACCCGACTGATTCTCGGTTTTCAGGCTAAGGGGATTAAAGCGCACAACTTCCATTTTGACGGGGCTTTCGCCAAACCGCCCGGGCAGTAGTAGTTCACACAGCATGATCTTTTCCCGGTTCGTCTAAATCTTTTACGGGACAGAAGGGGTCTGGTTACCTTTCGGAAAAAAACATGCCCAATCTGCAAACCCTGATTGAAAGCGG
>JASBTH010000128.1 GCA_030148525.1 Saprospiraceae bacterium
AACGGCTCCATCGGATAATCTGCATTATGCTGCTCCTCAAGAAACCCTGTATCAGAATAACCAGTCCTTTACTATCTTAGTAGCCGACGACAACCGGGTAAATCTTATGCTTGCCCGAACCATGATCTCCAAGGTTCTGCCCCATTCCCAGGTATTGGAAGCGCTCAATGGACGGGAAGCTGTAGATCAGGCTTTCGCCAAAAATCCGGATCTCATTTTTATGGATATTCAAATGCCGGAAATGAGTGGGTACGCAGCTACTCGCTTGATCAGAGATCAGGAAAAGGGTAAGGCTATCCCCATCATTGCTTTGACGGCCGGCACCGTTAAAGGCGAACGAGAGCGTTGTCTGGAAGCGGGAATGAATGATTACCTGAGTAAACCCATTTTGTTGAAGGATGTGGAGAGCATGCTCCACAAGCATTTATCGACCAGTAAAAAATCAATCCACTGGAATTTTGAGAGTCTGCGGTCTGCCCTGGGAGATGAATCCACTTTTCAGCAAATACTGCTGTTGGCACGGGAAAACCTGGCGGATTTACAAGAAGACCTGACCGAAGATTTACAAACGCATAATTCGGAACAGATTGCCCACACAGCCCACTCTATCCGTGGTGTGCTTCTCAACCTGGGTGCGAATGATTTGGCGGAGGAAGCCGGGAAAATCGAGCAATCAGCAAAAATACGACAACCCCTTTCCCCGGACCAAATAGATGGCTTTCAGCGAAAGTTGCGCATGTTGGGCGAAGCCTTACAGGAAGAAGTAGAGTTAGATTTGTAAAAAAATACGCATGGGTAACCAGCATGCATGATAATGCGATAGCGTCAAAATGAGTAAGCAAACACATCAAGCGGACTTGCAACATTTACCCGGTAATGAGCAACTAATGCGATTGACCTTTAATTCAAGCCTGGAAGCTATATACATATTGGAAGCGGTTTGGGAAAAGGAGGCTGTGGTCGATTTTCTAATTCGCGATATTAACAAAAAGGCGGAGGAGGAAATGCAGATGGACCGCAAAGGCCTGGTTAATAAACACATCTGTAAATTATTTCCCATCAATATCGAGAATGGTTATTTCGAGCAATACAAAGAAGTTTATCTTTTCAGGAAAATGCTCAGCCAGGAATATACTGTTCCCGAAGGCTACCCGGGCGCCGGAGATTATTTTCAACAAATTGTACCTTATTCGGAGGGGGTAATCATTTATAATCGGAACAACTCCGAATTATTAGCAGTTACCCGGGATCAGAATATGCGATTGCGAAGCTTCGCGTATATCGTTTCGCACAATATCAGGTCTCATTCCTCGAACATCAGCGGAATAACTAACCTGCTGCAAACCACTCCTTCCGAGGAAGATCGGGCGATGTTCCTCGACATGCTGGCCACCAGCACCAACATACTCGATCAGACGATTAACCATCTGAACGAAATTTTAACCATCCAGCAAACCACGGATCAGCTGATGGAGACGATGGATTTGCGGGTGGAAGTTGAAAAAACACTGTCCATTTTTGCGCAGGATTTAGGGTTACTACAGGCACAGATTATCAATGATATTCCGGAAAACACCCAAGTTCGTGTGGTGCCGGCATACCTGGAGAGTATTCTCCTTAATTTACTCAGTAATGCCATTAAGTACAGAGATCCGGACCGGCCGTTAAAAATTCACCTATTTTCCAGTATATTCGGGCAAGGCGTCCGGTTGTCGATCACCGATAATGGCCTGGGAATTGACCTGAGCAGACACAGCGAACATGTCTTTGGCATGTACAAAACGTTTCATGGTAATCCAGATGCCCGAGGCTTCGGACTTTTTCTGACGAAAAGTCAGGTAGAAGCCATGGGAGGAACTATTGAATTGGACAGTGAAATAGGAAAAGTATCGACATTTAAGGTGACCTTTTATGAGTGAATGGAAAAACGTAATCATCGTTGAAGATGACCCAATTGCTGCCCTGCTAATCAAAAAAGTCCTCGAAAACGACGAAGCCTTTGGAGCGTTCCAACACTATCCCAATGGCAAAGCAGCCCTGGATGGGGTAACAAAGTTTTTAGCAGTAACGGGTGAAGTCCCCGACCTTATTTTGCTGGACCTGAATATGCCGGTAATGAACGGTTGGCAATTCCTGGATACTATTGGACAGGACGCAGCTCTGTCACAAATACCGGTTGTCATCCTGACTTCCAGTATCGATCCTCGCGATATTTCCCGTAGTCAAAAATACTCCAGTGTGCTGGGGTATCTTTCTAAGCCAATTAATACCAAGGAAGTACGCCGACTACTTGGTTGATGCATATCCGGAAGCCTCCAACGCTTGCTCAATATCACCTGCGATATCTTCCAAGTGCTCCAGCCCCACACTGATCCGTACCATACCATCCGTTATGCCCACTGCTGTGCGTTCAGCTGCCGTAAGCTTGGAGTGGGTGGTAGATGCGGGGTGGGTCACGATGGTGCGCGCATCACCCAGATTTGAAGAAAGCGAGCACATCCTGATCGCATTCAGGAAGCGCTGACCGCGGGCAACACCTCCTTTCAGTTCGATGGTGACAATACCGCCCCCCAGGCGCATTTGTCGCCTGGCCAGTTCGTGTTGGGGGTGCGACGGTAAGAAAGGATAGTGAACCCGTTCCAGTGCTTTGTGTCCTTCCAGTTGCCGGGCCAGATTAAGAGCATTCTCACAGTGGCGATCCATGCGGACGTGCAGAGTTTCCAGACTTTTACTCAACACCCAGGCATTAAAGGGCGATAAGGCAGGTCCGGTCTGCCGGCAAAAGAACCGCACTTTTTCAATGACTTCTACCGATCCGCACACCAATCCGGCCAGCACCCTTCCCTGCCCGTCCATCCATTTGGTACCGGAATGAACGATCAGGTCCGCTCCGTACTGAGCGGGTTTTTGCAAATAGGGAGTAGCAAAGCAATTGTCAATATTGAAAAGGAGGTTGTGCTTGCGGGCCAGTGCACCCGCCTTTTCCAGGTCTACCAGGGCCAACCCGGGATTGGAAGGGGTTTCCAACACCAGCATCCTGGTATTTGGCCGAATATGGTTTTCCCATTGGTCAATGTCTATCGGATCAACGTAGGTATGGGTGATGCCCCATTTTGACAGAATTTGGGTCAGAATTTGGTGGGTTGACCCAAAAACAGCCCTGGAAGCCAGCACGTGATCGCCTTGTTCGAGGAAGGCCGCCATACTGGCGTAGACAGCTGCCATGCCGGAAGCAGTGGCGAAACCATCTTCGGTGCCTTCCATAGCACATACTTTCCCGATCAACTCATCGGTGTTCGGGTTGCTATACCGGGAGTAAATAATACCCTCC
>JASBTH010000133.1 GCA_030148525.1 Saprospiraceae bacterium
CCTTACCGGACTGATGAATGCCCAGGCCAGCGGCTCAGCTGTCCTGGCGATAACCGGCGAGGTACCCGAACAGTTTTTTGGTAAAGGCTATCTACAGGAAGGGATGGATGCCAAGCTGAGCATCAATGAAGTATACCACTCCGCAGTGGGATACACGGCCGTAATTACCGAACCGACTAACTTCCAGGCCTTATTTACGCAGGCACTGAGAAACGCTATGGCCAATCCCAAAGCAACCTCCCATATTAGTCTTCCTGTAGACACCTCCAAAGAAACGATAGAGAAAATTCACATCCCGGAAAGTCCTTACGAATACCGCACCGATCTGGAGGCCTGTAATCCGGACCAGGTCAGAGATGCGCTGCAAACGCTGCTGTCACTGGATACGCCTCTCATATGGATCGGCCACGGTGCGCGTAGCACGTTGAGAGGAGAACGACTCGATCGGTTCATACAATTTGTGGAGAGGTTCCAGATTCCGGTCATGACGACGCCCGAAGCCAAGGGCCTGTTCCCGGAAAGTCATCCTATGTCTTTGCGCAACTACGGCATGGCCGAAAGCACCTGGCCCAAAAAGTATATCAATCCAGATGGCAAAAAAGGCTACGACGGGGTCATGGTCATTGGCTCTCCACTTGGCGAACTGGCGACCAACAAATGGAAGGAAATTGTCATTCCTCAAAAAGCCTTCATCCAGGTCGACCCCAGCCAGTCAGTAATCGGTCGCGTCTTTCCGCTCTCACAGGGAATCGTGGCGGGGCTGCCGGCTTTCTTCGACCAGCTTGTTGACATCAGCCAGGAGTTTTCTCCCAATGACAAGCAGGTACAAGCGAGAAGGGATATGATCCAAAAGATAAAAAAAGATTCGCCCTACTACCAACCGAAAAAAATGCAAAGTAAGGCCGACCCTATCCTTCCTCAGGCCCTCATGGCAGCTTTAAACGACCTGCTTCCGCAGGAAGGTGCCCACATCATTAGTGATGGGGGCAACTGTATTGGCTGGATGCTGCACTACATGAACATCGACCCACCTCATCAGATCTATTTTGCCCTCGAAATGGGTCCTATGGGCTTCGGCAACGGTGCCGTAATCGGTGCTAAGATGGGGAATCCCGATAAAACCTGCATCTGTATTACGGGAGACGGTGGTTTTATGATGAATGGTGCGGAAGTATCCACTGCCGCGCAAAACAACCTGGGCGCCATCTGGATCGTGCTTCACAATAACGATCTCGGTATGGTAAGCCAGGGACAGGCGCACTTTTTCCCGCCATCGGCCCCCTGGAAGGATTACTATCAACTCGGCAATCCAGACCTGAAGTTATTCGCTGAAGGTCTTCGTGCCGATGCCTATTCTATCAGTACCGTGAATGACTTCAAAAAGGCTTTCAAACAGGCGCTTACGGGGTCTCTGAAAGATAAGCCCCAGGTAATCGTTTGTCATATTAATACGGATGAGGTGCCGCCGTACTATACTGGACAGTAAGTTGCGGGGCCCATTAATAAAGCAATAACCTACTCCTGCTTTTTACATGGCTTTTGCTTCTCAGAGAGAGGCTCAATCCCCATTTTTTGCAACACCTTATCCGATGAGCGGAGGGAGCCATTCACCCAACCCTGCATATCGGAGAAGGCCTCATTACAGGTGAAAATGCAGGGTAGGGGTTCGATCATTCTATCAATGACCTCGGCGTCATTGACGTTTAGCGCCCATTGGTGGTAGCCGTAGCTGAAGTCATTATTGCCGTTCCAGCTTCGGAAGCTGGTCAGAACGGGCTGAGGAATATGGGTGGTATTGAACAACAATTTAAGCTGGCGCAGGGCTTCTTCAACTAAAGCCTCGGAAGCCGGATACATGGTCTGGGGTGGCTCGCTGTGTATTTGCTGGAGTGGAGAGTCAAATTTTTTCCCGACATTTTGCAGACCCTCCCAGAAATGGACATTATTGAAATCGCAATAAATGGTCAGCGCCGCAGGCGTATCCGGGTCATCATTTTTTAGCGAGTAAAAAGGATAGATGGCATTGATGGGCAGGTCCGTAAAATTGGGACCATAATCGGTCGTAGGCTGAACGGCGAAGGGCTGCCGCCACCAGGCGTATTCAAAATATAGGTTGATCTTCATCAGGCACATGCGAATGACGCTGTTGATGTCGTCGTGAAACTGCCGGCCACCGCTCGGAGCATGTAAGGCCGGGGAAGTATAGTACAAAGCCTCCATTGCTTTAGCCGGCACCGCCAGGATGATCTGCTCTGCTTCGAGTTGGCCGCTTTTTTGTTCGGAAGACTGAAAATGGGCAACCTGCCCTTCTTCGGCCTGGGTATAATGTACCTTAAACTGTCCCTCCGATCCGTGAATACCGTCGACATTGGTATTTAAAAATACTTCGCCTTTACCTTTTTTCACCTCTTCTTCCAGAGCGTTTATCAAAGTGGTAAAGCCATCCTTGAAGGTGAAGTAATCAGGATCTTTGGGGAAATCCTCCAGAATCTGCATAGCATCGCCCGCATTAGCCATGGACAGAAACGGCCCTTCAAAACCGACGGTATCGCACAACATGCGGATGCATTCTTCGGAATAGCCCATGTTTCTCAACAGGCCCCAAAGCGTCCATTGATGGATCGGTATGCCGCGCCAGGTATATTTCAGGCGAAACCTCTGCCAGTCTTCCGGAGTAGGATGATCAGGTGCATCGAGGACCTTGTTTTCGGCTAAAATGGCATGATAGGCATTGGTGATGATCTGGACCGGACTTTTCCCCTGTTCGAAGGGCTGGAGATCGTACAATTGACTCCAGATCCAATTGTCTGATTCCTCCATGTCCTTTTTGGTAAAATGCTCGCCCCGGACATAATAGCGGTTCTGTTTGTTGCTATCGGCCATCGGAAAAGGCACAATGTCTTTGCATAAATCAAAGGCGGAAAACAAAGACATGAGTTCTTTCATCGAGTAATTAAACCGCATACCTCCTTCTTCTTCCCGGATGGTGGCATTGCCGATTTTGATCATATCGGTATCCAGTCGACCGCCTGTGCGATCTAATCGCTCCAGGATAACAACTTTCCGGTGCGGGTTTTTACGCAACAATCGCCAGGCGCAATACAAACCGGATACTCCGGCCCCGACGATAAGGACATCTGCTTTTTTAGGTATGGATTTCAAGAGGGTAAGTGGTTTTAGGTGTGGGTAATAGTAGAAATAAGATACGGTTTTTTATTCATTATTCTCCGAAACCACCCAGGCCTGGCACCAAACTGGAATAATAACGCCAAAATGGCCATGACGTAAGCCGAACATATTTTTTACATCAGATTAGTCTTGGGAATGCATTGCCGACTTGTTTGATGAACCGTTTTCGTATCCTGTAAATACCTCCAAAACGCCAATTGGAGATTGGCAGATTCATTTGCGAACCCCTACCTGTAATATGCAAGGCTTTGAAGGCTGACATACTCGCTTTAAATAGAAGTGATCTTGGTAAATGGATAGATGTGTTGTTGTGGATTCCCTCCTGGAATCTTTACCGCCATATCACTGTTTCCATATTTGGAATAGCCTATTTACTCTGTTACAGAAACCTGTTGTCATGGAAGACTTGATTACCCGCATTACGATCGATCCGGAAATATGCCACGGGAAGCCTTGTGTACGCAACATGCGCTGGCCGGTAGAAGTGATTTTGGATATGATGCTGTCTGAGATGACATTTTCGGAGATCCTGGAAGATCATCCGGAGCTGGAAAAAGAGGATTTATTAGCCTGTCTGGCTTTCGCCAAAAAATTGGTCGCCGGCGAATTGGTAAATCCTGTCAAAATTGAAATTTGAAATTCACTTCACGCAGCTACTCTTAAATGGTCGGGAAAAATTAATTATCTGCCAATATCAGTTCCAACTGGTGTACTAACTCGGGAACCTCATCCTGGAGCAATTCATCCAGATCTACCTCCACCGTATTTTGAGAATAAAATAACCCTCTTCGTGCATGTGTCTGATAAACTCAATCGCTGGCTTCGGCATAAATTAATTCTTGAGTGATATAAGGCAAGGTATGCTCACTCACTGATTCTCTGGTGACCAACTCAATTTCCTGCTCAAAGTACGCTTCCAAAAACAGCAGAAGCCCCATGAAATTGTCAAAGGTCTTTTGCCCTGGTTCGTACTCTACCAGGAAATCAATATCACTGGCGAGGGTGGCTTCACCCCGGGCGTAGGAACCAAATAAACCAATAGCTTTAACCCCAAAAGAGGAAAGTTCTTCTTCTTTTTCCCGCAGAAACTCGAGGATATCCTCCTTGTCAGGTTTGATTGTGGTCTCCATGAAAATACGGTTCTATCTAAATAACGCAATTTCTATGGAATTTGATCCCATGTTATGCCAGATTGATCAGCTTCTATAGGAAAGCAGGAGGAAGAAATGGCTTCCGCCAAAAGAAAATCGCACAGGAGCGATGGTTATTTAGGCCAGGTAGGGCGGTTATTCTTGAAAGCCTTCCAAAACACCAATTAACGCGTTAAAACGCATTGCCACCAAAGACCAAAAAGTCGCCAACCCTTCCCAAATCCAAGCCCGAATGGTGGA
>JASBTH010000138.1 GCA_030148525.1 Saprospiraceae bacterium
ATCTTCCCCATGGTACGAGATCACGGAAACATGCTCGACCCCGGGAATACGGTTCAACTCTTCTACCTTAACCAGGAAACCAATACCTACGAGGAGGAGTTCCCGGCAGGTATATCGGTGGGCTGGTTCCTGATAAAAAAGGGGTGGCCAAAATTGCGTGGAAAAGGCACTTACTATTCTAATCCGAATCTTAACCCGGAGAAGACTGCTGAATTGCGCAAGCACAACGTTGTGCTGTTCGACAACCAACGTGAACGAATGCTGGTCGCCTTTGAAGACCTTGGCCGCGATCGCCGCAGTGACGACGACTTCAACGATGTTGTATTTTTCGCCACCACGACTCCGTCAACGGCTATTGATCGTTCGCAGTATTTTCCGCTGATCGATGCACCCGATACGGATTCCGATGGCATTGATGATTCTATCGATGCTTATCCGGAAGACAGGCAGAAAGCATTTAATAATCCATATCCGGGACCAGAGCAATTCGGGTCGATAGCTTTTGAAGATCTGTGGCCATCACGCGGAGACTATGATTTCAACGACCTGGTCATCGCCTATAACTACAACGCGATTACCAATGCCAATAATCAGGTGACTTCCCTCGAAGCTCGCATTAAAGTACGGGCGATCGGCGCATCATTCCACAACGCATTTGGCGTACAATTGAATATACCTCAGGATAAAATTGCATCCATCAGTGGGCAGCACATTTCGAAAAACTTCCTGAAGTTACGCGCCAACGGAACTGAGCTCAACCAGTCTTCTGCCGTAGTGTTTTTCTTTGACGACGCCTACGACGTCCTGCCCTACCCGGGCTCCGGAGTCGGCATTAATGTCAATGAAGAGGCTCCCTTCGTCGAACCAACAGAAATAAAGGTAGTGATCAACTTTACGGAACCCGTTTCCTTAACTCAGCTTGGAGCGGCCCCCTACAACTCCTTCATTGTGGTGGATGGTCAACGTCAAATTGAAATACACCTGCCGGGCGAAGCTCCAACTGACCTGGCCGATACATCCCTGTTCGGTATCGGCGATGACGACTCGGATATAGCATCCTCTAAATACTACATGTCGGATGACAACCTGCCATGGGCACTTAATATTCCGTCCTACTTTGAGTATCCGGAAGAGAAAAGGGTCATTACCAAAACCTACTTGAACTTTGACCAATGGGCAGTTAGCCGGGGGTCACAGTTTAATGATTGGTATGAGGACAAGAGCGGGTACAAAAACCTCAATTTTGTGTATCGCCCCAATTAATCGTTTTTTAAGTAGCGTAACACCTAACAGATTGTCATAAAAAAAGCCTGTCCACACCGGACAGGCTTTTTTTATTTTGGAAGATGTAACCTTTGCAGCTGCTCAAAGTTTACCTCTACAAACTAACGAACACTCGCTATTGTGCAAGCACCTACGGATAACGATCTCATGCGGAGTGTAGCTCGGGGTGAAACCGAACAGCTGGGCGTACTATTTGAGCGCTACCACCGAATGTTGTTCTCCTTTTTTCACAACCGGCAGCAGCAGCCCGAACAAAGCAAAGACCTGGTCCAATTGGTCTTTTACCGAATGCTGAAATACCGGCACGGCTTTTCCGGTGACGGGGAATTCAAGAAATGGATGTTTCACATTGCCCGCAATGTGCTGTACGACGCTCATAAAAAGCAAAAGCGTCATACTACTGACTCGGTAGATGACTGGCAGGATCAGGTAATTGACCAAAGCCCCGACTGGATGCAACAGCAACTGGATAAAGAACGCCTGGACCGATTACGGAAAGCCCTAGATCAACTGCCACCCGATAAAAAAGACATTCTGATCCAAAGTAAAATCAAGGGACAACAATACGCAGATATAGGCCTGCAGCTCGGTTGCTCAGAAGGCGCGGTGAAAGTAAAAGTGTTCCGGGCACTGAAGGCCCTAAAGGCGGTTTATAAAAATAATCCAGCATGACACGAGAAGCATTAATCCAGAAATACCATCAGCAAACCCTGACCCCCGACGAGGAGGCGCAACTGGAAGCGATGATCGCTTCCGGAGAGATCGAACTGGAGGCGCTTTCTGACCTTCACGATCTGGGTGAGCAATTACAATGGCTTGCGGCTGATGTCCACAGCCCGGACATGTCGCACCAGTTTCACCAATGGCTGGAAACGGAGGCTACGCAGGCTAAAGCGAGCTTAAAGAACAACACCAACCCCATTGTGCGCTGGCTATCCTCCCCCATGACCGCTGCCGCTATGCTGGTGCTCGGTTTGCTTACCGGAATCTCGCTTACGCAAAAAGGCGGAACGGATGCCGGGGGCGGTCCCGAACTAGTTGCTGAACTTACCCGGTTACGCACCGATTTGATGATGACCTTACTAAAGGAGGATTCTTCGACGGAACGCTTAAAAGCAGTACACCTGACTAGCGAAATAACCGAAGTAACCCAACCAATTACCGAAGCACTTTTGAAAACATTGCGTGAGGATTCCAACAGCAATGTGCGGCTGGCAGCTTTGGATGCCCTTTATCCTTTTGCCGAAAGGCCACAGGTACGCGCCGGCCTGATCAAAAGTATCAGTTTCCAGGAAGACCCGCTTGTCCTTATCGCTATGTCAGAACTAATGGTCGATCTCCAGGAACAGCAATCAGTGGGCGAATTGGAACAGGTCCTCAAGCGCGAGAATACACCACCGGAAGTCAAAGAACGGATACAATCCAGTCTGGACATCCTACTATAAAATCACCCGATTAAAATCACTATCATCATGTACGCTTACTACATTTTACTAGTTAGCCTGCTGGGGCTATTCCCACCGGCTACGCAACTCAATACGGATACCCTCACCCTGAGCCTGGAGGTTGACCAGGTCGATGCCGGTCATGTAATGGAGCTCCGGAATATTAACGGCTCGGTCACCATCGAAGGTACACGCGGATCGTCGATCGAAGTGACCGTGCAGCGCACTATTGACGGTAAAACCATCGCCAGCACTGCCCGGGGCAAAGAAGAGGTGCAACTCGGCTCCTATCAGACGGACGGATTAACCGCTCTGTATATGCGCACACCCTGCACCGTAGAGCCCGCTGCCGGCACCTCGAAAGAGGACTACCTGAAAAACCGCTGGCAAAACTGGCGAGACAATTGCCGCTGGGCCGATGAGTATGACTTTCAATTAGACTGGACGGTCAAAGTGCCCGCCGGCATTTCGGTGGCCGTCTCCACGGTGAACAAGGGAGACCTCGACATTGCCAATGTACAGGGTGAAGTACGGGCCAATAATGTGAATGGGGACATTACCATTTCCGAGATCCGGAATAAACTGGACGTACACACGGTTAATGGCGATGTTGACCTGGATTACGCACAAGCACCTACTGATGGCTCCAAGTACTATACCCTAAACGGGGACATCAACATGTACGTGCCCGGCAGCATCGACGCCCGGGTATATTTCAAGAGTTTCAACGGAGACTTTTTTACCGAAGCGGAGGACATTCATGTGGCACCCATTCAGGTCAAACAGAAAAAATCATCCGACAAGCGGGGCATAAAGACCAAAATTGAAGCCCGCTCCAGTATGATCCTGGGCAAAGGCGGCCCCCAACTACATTTTGAAACATTTAACGGAGACGTATACCTTAAAAATAAATAAACATGAAAAAGCAACTAATTCTAATCACGTTCTGTGTGTTAGCATATACCGCAGGTTACTGCCAGGAGGAACTACGTATTCCCCTGACTACTCCCGGCGAATCACTGAAATTGGAGGTAGATATTCGTCGCGGCCCCATAACCATAAAAGGCACCAACCGGCAAGATGTACTACTACGGTACGAATCCATGAACAAAGAAGCTACCAAAGTTACCGATGCCGGCAACGGTCTGAAAAAAATCAGCGGCGGCAACCCCGATATCGAAGTAGTCGAGCGAAACAATGAAGTAAGTGTTGAATCATCGAATTGGAACACTGGCCTGAAGGTTTACCTGGAGGTCCCCAACAATTGCGACATGGAGATCCAGGGGTATAATGATGGGGATGTTTCCATTAATGACATTACCGGTACGCTGGAAGTGGAAACCTATAACGGGTACGTTCATGCTATGAATATTTCCGGTTCACTGGTCGCCAACACGTACAATGGTGCCATTAAAGCGACCTTCAATCAGGTAACGCCCGATGCCCCCTTCGCCTTTAGTACCTACAACGGAGATATCGACGTGCAGTTTCCGGCCAACTTCAAGGCCGACTTGAAAATGAAAACCGAGCGCGGAGATATTTATACGGGATACGATATTGTGTTCGACAAAGACAAGCCCAGGGTTCAGAAACGCGATTCGGAAAACAGTTACAAAGCCTACATCGACGGCTGGATCCGAGGTACTGTGAATGGCGGCGGTCCGGAGGTATTAATGAAAAACCATAACGGAGATATCTATTTGCGCAAGCAGTAAAAAGACCTTCATACTAATCCTGCAGGGATTAACCGACTGTTAGCAAGGCGATTGTCCCCGGATAATCGCCTTTTTGCGTGTGATATCTGTCGTTGACCAAACCTCCGGTAGTCTGACCTGTTGTAAAAGAAAACAATTTTATGTCTATAATGAATATCGAATGGAAGGAACTAAACATTAAAAACCCCACTGTTCTTAAGCCTGCCATAGCTTATTTGCATCGTTCAGCCCAATTCCCGGCTATCGTCGCCAATAGTCTGTTGCCCAAAGCAGATGATGATTCGCATACCAGCCTGGAATGGGTTCCCGATCTGAAATCACTGGTCAGTAAACCAATTAACCTGGGCAGCCCTGTGCGGGTTGGTTTACACTATGAAAAATATGAACTACACTTTCTAAGTGAAACCTTTCAGCCCCTGAGCATTCTCCCACTGACCGGTCAAACCAAATCTCAGGTCATGGGCTATTTGAAGCAAACGGTTGCTAAATTGGGTGGAGACAAAAATGCGTTAAAGCCCATTGATCACTACGAACTGCCTCCGCACGAAACTGATGATAAAGGTGTTTATCAGGTAACAAACCCCGAACACCACCGGGAGATGATGCGGTATCGCACCAATATCCGGGTAATCCTGGAAGCGTTGAGACCCCACTTTAAAAAGACCAGTGAAATTGCCGTATGGCCACATCATTTCGATACGGGAATGACAATCGAGGTAGCCAGCAACGATAAGAAAGAGGTCACTAAATCGATAGGACTAGGTATGGGTATGCCGGATGAGATTAGTCCCGAACCATACTTTTACATCAACCACAATTGGAAAGGCGGAAAGATCAACTACGACGACCTGACCAACCTGCCGGGAGGCGGATCGTGGGTCGGTGAAGAAAACCCAATGGCGATCCTGCGCATGAGTCAGATCCTGAAACGCGATGATGTTGCGCAACAAAAACGCCAAATCACGCATTTCTTTGAGGAAGGCATCAATTTTTCGCTGGAACTCATTAAGGCTGCTGAGCTAAAAATGGAAAGTGAAACTACCGTATAAATTGTCACTATGACTAAACAAGCTCTTTGGAAAGACACCGTTCTGGCAGAAAGTGAAGACATTGTCGAAGTCGAGGGAAATGATTATTTCCCACGGGCTACTCTTAATATGGATCACTTTTCGCCCAGTTCACATACCACCGTTTGCCCCTGGAAAGGAACAGCTGCATACATGCACGTAGAGGTTAATGGAGAAACCCTGCGGGATGCTGCCTGGTACTATCCCGAACCTAAGGAGGCAGCCGCTCACATCGAGAACCGGGTCGCTTTTTTGAAAGGTGTCGTTATCACGGAAACCGAGTAACTGCCAACACTGTAACCAGCAAGAAAAAAACCTGGAACAAAGACTCTTTTGTTTCAGGTTTTTTCATGTTCATTACCGACATAAGCAGGAGAAAAATGTAGCCCCTTTTCGGGGCCGAATGTCGGACTGAATCGATAGAACAATGTGTAAGGGGATGCTGTTAATCTGATGTATTTCCCAAATAAAATTGGACGTTCCCAATATATTGACAACAAGCATTCTGTACAGACCATATTAATTAACCCTTTTGTATGACCGTTTCTATCAGCTTTTCCAATCAGGCTGAAACGCTGCTGCGCGCTTACCAAACTATTCGCCAACAGAGTATTGATCTGTGTGCGCCCCTGAAACCCGAAGACTACGTGGTGCAACCCATGGAAGACATCAGCCCGCCAAAGTGGCATTTAGGGCACGTAACCTGGTTTTTTGAAAATTTCATCCTCGCCGATTACTATCCGGATTACCAGCTGTACGATGAGCGCCTGAATTACTTTTTCAACAGTTACTACGAAAGTCAGGGCCCGCGGATCATGCGCAGCATGCGTGGAAATATGACCCGACCTCCGGTGGAAGAAGTACTGGCTTACCGGACACACGTCGATGAAAAAATGGCTGAGTTGATCACTCGTCAAAAAGCATTGGATTCCAAGTTACATATGTTGGTAACCGTTGGCTTACAACACGAGCAACAACACCAGGAGCTCCTCCTTACTGATATAAAATACATCCTGGGGAATAACCCACTGCACCCCGCGTATCGGGAGCAGCAGCCAACAGCATCCTCCCCCGCACCCGCTCCCCAATGGATCTCCTTCCCTGAACAAGTAGCTGAAGTTGGCTACGACGGCCCCGAATTCAGCTGGGACAATGAACGCCCACGGCACAAAACCTATATCCACTCTTTTGATATTCAGGATCGCCTGGTGACTAATGGTGAATTTCTGGAATTTATCAAAGCCGGCGGCTACGAGCAATTCGAGCATTGGTTGAGTGATGGCTGGAACTGGGTCAAACAGCTTCAACAGCATACTCCCGTTTATTGGTACCGGGAAGACGGGAAATGGTACGAATATACCCTCAACGGCCTGCAGCCATTAGTCTTATCGGCTCCGGTAACCCACGTAAGCTACTACGAAGCCGATGCCTACGCCCGCTGGAAGGGCTATCGCCTGCCCACCGAGCAAGAATGGGAAGTGGCCTGTGCCGAGCTTTATCCAGACATCCCTGCGGATGGAAACTTTGTGGAAGGTGCTGCCTTTCACCCCTTACCCAAAATCATCTCCGACGATTATCAGATGCTCGGGCACCTGTGGGAATGGACCGGAAGTGCCTATTTGCCCTATCCCAACTATCCGCGCTTCGAAGGTGCGCTGGGAGAATACAATGGCAAATTTATGGTCAACCAGATGGTTCTGCGCGGGGGATCTTGCGCAACACCCTTTTCACACATGCGCCTTACGTACCGCAATTTCTTTCAACCTGAAAAGCGTTGGCAATTTACCGGGTTCCGTTTAGCTCGTTGAGTATCAACCATGAATTAACAACTAATCATGACACCTTCTACTCCATCCAAAGTATCCCAATCCCCTTTGGCCATCGATGTAATGTCCGGCCTGAAGCAAGACCCCAAAAGCCTGCCTTCCAAATACTTTTACGATGCGAAAGGTGACCGGCTATTTCAGGAGATCATGCATATGCCTGAGTACTACCTGACCAATGCCGAGTACGAGATAATGGATACTCATCAAAAGACCATTTTGGACACCATTGGGCGCGACACCTTTGATCTGGTAGAACTGGGGGCCGGTGACGGTTATAAAACCAAGGTACTCCTGCGCTATCTGGTGGAAAAGGGAATCGATGTACGTTATTGCCCCGTGGATATTTCCAAAAGTGTACTGCTTGAACTGGAAAACAGCCTTAAAGCAGACTTGCCCGACCTGGCTTTTCACTGCCTGCAGGGCGACTATTTCGATATGCTGGGTGAGTTGACCTACCGCTCGGAAACACCCAAGGTTATATTATTCATGGGGGCCAACATCGGCAATATGCCCAAAAAAGAAGCTGAGACCTTTCTGGCCCGGATCCGTGAGACCATGTCGCCCCGTGATTACCTTATTGTTGGTTTTGATTTAAAAAAGGACCCGGAGGTTATTTTGCGGGCCTACGATGACCCTGCCGGAAAAACCGCCGCCTTTAATTTGAATCTGCTGACCCGCCTTAATCGCGAGCTGGGTGCCAATTTCGAACTGGATGCCTTTCGGCACTGGGAAACCTACGATCCCATGACCGGAGCTACCCGGAGCTACCTGGTTAGCAAACGCAATCAAACTGTGACCTTTGAGGCCTTAAAATGGAGCGTCCATTTCGCCGCCTGGGAAGCCATCAATGTGGAGCTTTCGCAAAAATACAGTATCGACGACATTCACGAACTCGCTGGTACTGCCGGCTTGACCCCCATCCGGCACCTCCACGACAAGCGCAAATATTTCGTTGATACCATCTTCAAGAAAAAGGAATAAAAGAAATACGCCGGTTTTTTTATCTTCTTGGAAAAACATGAACCAGTATCTTCGGCTACTCCTGTTATCAGGCATGCTCTCCGTCTGTTTAGGATGTTCCAACACTCCGGAATCTATTGATTTGGCAGAAGACCTTTACGCCCGGATTCAGGAAGAATTAATCATGGCCCGGCCGGGCGATGTAATCGAGATCCCGGCCGGTGAATACCGCTTCGATCGTCCACTTTCGCTGGACGGGATTTCGGGTATTACCATCCGGGGCGCGGGTATGGATAAAACGATTCTTTCTTTTCTCGATCAGAAAACAGGAGCTGAGGGCCTGAAGGTTACGGCCGACTCGGTAACCATTGAGGATCTGACCATTCAGGATACAAATGGTGACTGCATCAAGTTACAGGACTGCACCGGAGTGACCTTGCGCCGGGTAAAAACTACCTGGACGGGAGGCGCCAAAGGCAGCAACGGGGGCTACGGCCTCTATCCGGTTGCCTGCACTAATGTTTTGATCGAAGCATGTGAAGCATCTTACGCATCCGACGCAGGAATCTATGTAGGCCAGAGCAGGAATGTGGTGGTCCGCGATTGCTACGCCCACCACAATGTGGCCGGCATTGAGATCGAGAATTGCGTAAACTCCGAAGTCTATAACAATCGGGCCGAAGAGAATACCGGTGGGATATTGGTCTTTGATTTACCCGACCTTCCCATGGTGAATGGCCACACCACCAAAGTGCATCACAATCAGATTATCGGTAATAACCATAAAAACTTTGCACCGAAGGGAAATATCGTAGGTATAGTACCTCCCGGCACCGGTATTATTTTGCTTGCCGCAAAAAAGGTGGCGGTGTACGAAAACGAGATCCGGGATCACAAGACATTCGGTACGGCCATTGCCAGCTACCAAATGACCCAAAAACCCTGGGAAAATGAAGAATATGACCCGTTTTCCTACGATATCACCATCCGCGATAATACGTATGAGCGAAAAAAAGCCCTGCCCGACCTGAGCAGTGACTTTGGAAAAATGGTGAATCTGGTATTTAAGGGGCGTCCCCAGGATATTCTCTACGACGGCATTTTACCGGACACCACTGACGGAAACCCCAATCCCCTGAATATCTGTATTGATCAATCCGGAGATGATCTGCGTTTCGGCAACGTGGATGCCGCCAATGATTTTGATAATGTACAGACCGACCTCGCACCTTATGCATGCGAGGAGATGGTGCAGTAACCTTTGGGGCTCCAATGGTACATTTGTTCTTGCCAATCGTGACCTGCTCTTACTTTTTGCTTTATGAAATGCTAAATGTTGAATGATGAATGATACATATTTCAATTGCCTGGTTCCCAAATCCATTCATCATTCAACATTCAGCATTCAGCATTCTTCTATGCAGGTATGGTTCTTCGGAGTTCTCCTCTCACTGGCATTACTAGGTTGCCAGGCGGAGACAGAGGAGTATTCCGGCCCTGTCAATATGGACGCTCCTACCCTCCCCTACGAGTATCTATCCGACTATGGCTTTTTTGCCGGAAGGCTGGCCGACCAACAGCCTAATACCGGTGTAATACCCTACGACCTGATTACACCCCTGTTCACCGATTATGCGCATAAAGCCCGCTTTGTGTGGATGCCGCAGGGCCAATCTGCCGATGTGGATGCGGAAGGCGTACTGCAATTTCCCGATGGGGCCGTGCTGATCAAGACGTTCTATTACCCTGCCGATTTCCGCAAACCGGAGAGAGACCGGGATTTGGTGGAGACCCGACTATTGATAAAACAACAGGGGGAATGGCAGGCACACACCTACGTCTGGAATGATGCCCAAACCGATGCTGAGCTCACGGTGATCGGGGATTACCAGGATGTAGCCTGGATCGATCTGGCGGGTAAAAAACAGCAGATCGAATACGTGGTACCCAATAAAAACCAGTGCAAAAGCTGCCACAACCGGAATAAGGAACTACTGCCTATCGGTCCTAAAGTGCGTAACCTCAACGCCTCCTACGAATATGCAGAGGGGCCCGCCAACCAACTGAGCAAGTGGGTATCGCTGGGATATCTGGAGTTGGAGAATACTCCGGACGCTTTACCGGCCGTCGCCGATTGGTCGTCGCCGGGATCGGGGACGGTGCACGAGCGGGCACTCGCCTATCTGGATGTGAACTGCGGGCACTGCCACCACCCGCAGGGACCGGCCCATACTACGGGCTTGTATCTGCAAGCCGACCAGACAAATTTGGGTAAACTGGGCTTATGCAAAACGCCCGTGGCCGCCGGGAAGGGATCGGGCAATCGCTTGTACGGGATAGCTCCCGGCGAGCCGGACAGTTCCATCCTGGTGTACCGTATGGAGGATTCCGATCCGGGCGTAATGATGCCGGAACTGGGGCGGGTGATACCGCACGCCGAGGGGATTGCACTGATCAGGGAGTGGATTGCGGGGATGGAGGAAAAGTGTGAGTAACATTGGTCCAAGGTTCATGGTCCACGGTCCGAGGCTTGGACCTAAATTTGTCGTTATACCGGTCCAAATAAAGACGCTACGGTCGTTTCCGGTAACCAGGTTGCTGAGAGGTAATCTTGACTCGTTCGGATCTCTTTTCTTTGGTATACACCATTCCAGGGGTCAGAGTAGCATTCTAACTGCTGGTCTGGAATGTTCACGATCCAGTATTCGGGAAGGTGGCAGGCTGCATACAATGCACCTTTTGTCTCCCGGTCATAGGCCAGGCTGGTATCGGATACCTCGATCACTAATTGCGTCTGATCGGGGCCCGGATGTCCGGAAGCATAGAAGTCCGGGGCAAAATCCAGGATGGTGATGTCCGGCTCGGGTTCGGAGGTAGTGCTTAGCCTGAGTGGATTTTGGGAACGGATAATCACTTGCCCGGCATGAAGAGCGGAAAGCCAATTGCTCAGTTTATCGACGAGGCTCGCGTGCCTACTGTTGATCGGGGTCATATCAATGATGGTACCTTCAATTAATTCGACTCTTGTATCCTTGAAGATGCCCATCTCACCCATCCGATCGTATTCATCGACGGTAAACTGATAGCGAGCTGGTTGTGGGGTGGCTTTTTCCATTGAATAGGAAAGATAGGGGTTTCTGAGGTCAGAGTAAAGGGACCTTGCCTGCCTGCGGTATGCCTTGGCGAAGGCAGGGACCATGACCGGAGGTAATTCTCCATGGGCAAAAATTCTGTATGGGAACGACCTTTAGAACGTACCTA
>JASBTH010000139.1 GCA_030148525.1 Saprospiraceae bacterium
TCCAGGAATCCCAGCTTGAACCACTCCGTCTTTCCAGATCCTTTCCATTTCGTTCGTTTCGATTTATAGCGCCGGTGGAACATACTTTCGATGCTCCTGGCAAAGAACGTTTGAACGCAAAAGGCGACTCGTTCCCGGGAACCTTTGATTGACCGGTCGATGTTTTTCGCTCTCTTGCCGATGTCGTTGGTGATCCCTATTTTTATGATTCTTCTCCTGCTGGTCCTGATCAGATACACGTACCGGAAATCCATAGCCCCCCATTTCTCGATGGTTCCGTCCAGGATAGCCCAAAAGCCCAAATAAAGCAATATGGAACCCGCCGTAGTCATGCTACTGCTTCTCTGTAATAGTTTGAATAGAAGTTGTTTACACGCTGGAAGTGGCGGGAAACGGTGGTTCTGAATCTGTCCCGTGATGGACCCAAACAAAAAAGACCCTGCCTCTCCGGCGGGGTCTTTTTTTGTCCGGTCTTATCAAACGGGCCTTACTTCTTCCGCTGCTCCGCCAGCCACCTTTGGTAAGCCGCCTTCCCTTTCGCAAAATCCCTGGCGTTCGTGTAAAAGTGGTGGGAGCCATCGCCTGCTTCCACGTTTAGCACGTAATACAGATAATCGGTTTGCGCAGGCTTAAGCGCCGCCTCCAGCGAGGATTTACTGGCCGAACTGATGGGGCCGGGGGGTAGTCCGTACACCTTTCGGGTATTATAGGGATGGTCGATCTCGACGTCACTTTTGTGAATGATCCCGTCCCAACGGCCCAGCGATTTGGCTATGTATACATTCGTGGCATCAATGCCCAGTCGGATTCCCTGTTGTAGCCGATTGTAGATGACGGAGGCGATCAGGTCCCGTTCGGCATCCACCTTTGACTCGTTTTCAATCAGGCTGGCAATGATGACGATCTCCCGTTTGGTCTTCCCGACTTTCCGCGCCAGTGCATCCCATTCGGGCTGCCAGGTGGACTTAAACTGGTCCACCATCCTGGCGATGATCGATTCGGGTTGTGCATCTAATTCAAACTGGTAGGAGGTGGGGTATAAATAACCTTCCAGGTTGGTTGCTTTGGGATCTATATCCCGGATGAGGCTGACATCATCCATCAACGCTAAAACTTCTTTGGCTGTCAATTCCGTATCGCCCGGAAATTGGTTGGCAATGCGTTCCGCAATCTCAAACCGTGTCCAGCCCTCCGGAATAGTGAGTGTCTTGGTGCGGTTTTTTCCATCTCTCAAGAGCTGAAGCACCTCTAAGGGGCTGATCGGCGACGGGAACAGGTAATCACCTGCTTCTAGTTTTGCGTCTTTCTTAAACAGATACAGGTATATTTTGGTGGCCAGTGGAGCCTGTAGTATCTGTTGGTCCTCCAGGACGTCGAGGATACGATACGAAGCCAGCCCCTTTTCAATGGTAATGTATTCAGTAGCCTTATCATGGGAAACTTGCCTGTGCAACGAAGTATATAACCAAACGGCCACCCCTCCGGCCATCAGGGCCGAGATCAAGAACAGAGCAACTAACCAGCGGACAAATTTCATAGTACAATCCATTTTTAGGGTACAACGAATATCGGCTTTCGGAAAGTCTTTGTGGGTATTTTGACCGATGGACTTGGTCAATGGAATTTTTAATGCTTAATTTTTAGTTGCTGAAGATCTGTGTGTTAAAGCAGATTGAATTAAACATTATCAATTATTAATTTACGAAGTTCTTCCGCTCCGGTATTCGAATATCGTCGCCCGTCAAGTTCCCCGACCCATTGCACACCTTTTACCGCATTGGTCAGGTAAATGGATTCGGCTTCCGCCAAAAAAATAGGGGAGAGGGGTTGTTCCTGTATTATCCAACCAAGGCTTGCTGCCACCTTCATCACCACCCGTCGCATCACGCCGTCCAACGGGCCTTCGGAGAGGGGAGGGGTGTAGAGTTTATGCGCCTTCCGGCAAAAAAGATTCCAGGCACTGCCTTCGACCACCCGTCCGTGCTGATTGGTCAGAAGCACTTCGTCCAGCCCTTGTTTTTTGCGAAAGCGGGCCGCCAGAATGTAGGGTAGAGCATTGCACGTCTTCAGGTTAGAGAGCGTACTGCCGGCCAGGGGAAAGGGCTCCGGGTAATACCCGATGGTCCATCCGGTCTCGTTCAGGGGGTACGGTTCGCCTTCCAGGGGGGTGGCTTCCAACAGAAGCTGAACGGTATCCGATGCAGGGGTGTAAAGGCCGCCGGGGGATCGCAGTACCGTCAGGCGTACGCGGGCGTCCGCCCAATCGCCCGCTGTACCACGGATCAGCTCCGGCAATTGGTCGGCTGACCAATCCGGCAGGAACTGCATACCCAGGAATTTCATACCCCGCAGTAAGCGCTCCTGGTGGTACGACCAGAAGTTGATCCGGCCACCATGGATGCGCATGGACTCGAAGAGCCCGTCGCCGTACTGAACGCCCCGCAGCAGGGGAGCAGCCGGTAATTCATCGGGTCGGAGCAAACGTCCGTTGAGGGAGATGCGTTGCATAGTACAAAGATAAGGTGCTCGATCCTCCGGATCGAGCGGGACATCGTCTGAAAAACATATTTTGACATTTCCGAAGGTTCGGGCTACTCAAACACATGTATAAAATGAATAGAGCGATTGGTATTTGAGTGTACGTCGAGTGTCGATCCAGAGGATCGACATCCAATGACGCTCGATCCTCCGGATCGAGCGGGAATATAGCCTTTCTAAAAAGAGTTAAGCTCGATCCGGAGGATCGAGCACCAATTTCCCTATATTCCACCCACCTACCAAAACAAACGACCACATGTCAAAAGAAGCAAACGGACGGCGATTACTGTGGCGGCCAGATACGGACTTTATCAACCAGTCGCGGATGGCCGATTTTCTGGCCTGGGTACAGCGCAAGTACGATGAACGCTTTGAATCCTACCAGGAGGCCTGGCAGTGGTCGGTCGAAAATGTCGGAGATTTCTGGGAAGCTATTACTAATTATTTTGATGTACAATTCCATAGGCCTTACGAGCAAGTAGTCTCAGATGATCCCATGCCCGATACCAAATGGTTTGAGGGCAGTACCCTGAACTACGCCGAACACATCTTCCGGCAGGAAACCACCGAACACCCGGCTATCCTCTTCCAATCCGAGCGACACGAACTGCAAGAAATCTCCTGGGCTGACCTCCGGCAGCAAGTGGCTGCTCTGGCTGCTCACCTGAAATCAATCGGGGTAGGCAAAGGGGACCGCGTGGTGGCCTTCCTGCCCAATATTCCGGAAGCGACCATTGCTTTTCTGGCGGCTAATTCCCTGGGGGCCATCTGGTCGTCCTGTTCGCCGGATTTCGGACTGTCGAGCACCGTCGACCGCTTCCAACAGATCGAACCCAAAGTCCTCATCGCTGTCGATGGCTACCAGTACGGAGGCAAGCCCTACGATAAAATGGAGGTGGTGCGCGACCTCCGAAAAGCCCTTCCTTCGCTGGAACAAGTCATTCTGGTACCCTACCTTGACGAGGCTCGAATGGCCAGTACCATACCGCATGGTATTTTATGGAGAGATACGCTGCAACAAAAAGATGTTAGTCTCACTTTTGAGGCGCTACCCTTCGATCACCCCATCTGGGTACTGTACAGCAGTGGCACCACTGGTATCCCAAAAGCCATTACCCATTCGCACGGGGGCGTACTTTTGGAGCACCTCAAGTACTTAGCCCTGCACAACGATGTGCATCCGGGCGAACGTTTTTTCTGGTTTTCCACCACCGGCTGGATGATGTGGAATTTTGTCCAGGCCGCCCTGCTGGTGCAGTCGACTATCGTCCTCTACGACGGCTCCCCCGGTTACCCCGACCTCAACGTCCTCTGGAAGCTAACCGAAGCTGCGGGGATCCATCATTTTGGGACCAGCGCACCGTTCCTGGTAGCTTCCATGAAAAAGAAGCTAACGCCGGGATCCACCTACAATCTGTCGACGCTACGCTCCATTGGTTCCACCGGTGCCCCCCTGCCGCCCGAGGCTTTTGACTACGTCTACGAATACGTTAAACAGAATGTATGGCTGTGTAGTATGAGCGGTGGCACCGATGTCTGCACGGCTTTCGTTGGGGGATGTCCACTAGAGCCTTTGTATGAAGGCGAGATTCAGGCCCGCGCCCTGGGTTGTGCCCTCTACGCTTATAACGACGAAGGGCAACCCATCCTGAACGAAGTGGGCGAAATGGTCATCACCAAAGCCATGCCATCCATGCCCATCTACTTCTGGAATGATGCTGAAAAAGAACGTTACCGGGATAGCTACTTCGAATTATTTCCCGGTATCTGGCGACACGGCGACTGGGTGGAGATCACCGATCGGGGTTCTCTGGTCATTTACGGCCGATCCGACGCCACCCTCAACCGACAGGGTATTCGCATCGGCACGGCGGAGATCTATCGCTCCATGAACCAGATCACCGAAGTGGCCGACAGCCTCATTGTCAACCTCGAATTGGAAGGTGGCCGGCACTACATGCCCCTGTTCGTAAAGATGCAGGAGGACCAGGAATTGACCGATTCCATTCGCAAACGCATCAAACAACAGTTACGAAGTGATTACTCACCGCGTCACGTACCCGATGACATCATCTCGGTGCCGGACATTCCCTATACCATCAGTGGAAAGAAACTGGAAGCGCCCATCAAAAAAATACTCCTCGGTAAAGATCCGGGCAAGGCGGCCAATGCCGATGCTATGCGCAATCCGGAGAGTCTCCAGTTTTACATTGATTTCGCTGATAAGTTGTAGGACGGTCCACTGATTTCGGCTCACCGTGTACGCTTCACCTTAGACTGGTAAGACTTCTATTTTGGTACGGAACGAAGTCGGGGCCAGGTTTAACGGCTGCTTTTTGTAATCTCCGGGACGACTTGGTGAAAAACTCCCGGTTAGGTGTCGATCACAAAAAGCAGCGGTGTGAGGTAAAGAATAGTGATCACCAAATCATGAATTAGTGCTAGAGCTGCCCAAAAAAGGGAGTAATCCATTCACGGATCACTCCCTTTTTATGAATCACGATGTAGGCCGTCGGCCGTCTACAGTGAGACGTGGGCCGTCAGCCGTTTATCGTTTACCGTCGGCCGTGCCGAGATCAATGCGTTCGTCTTTTTTCAGCCCTTTATTGAGCTTAGGCAGCATGGTGTTCTTGTATTTCACGGACCGCTCCGCCAGCTTACCTTTCATCTCTTTGTAGTAGGCGTACATGCTGTGCTGATCGCCGGTCATGGGGCCCATCCAGCGACTCACGCTGCGCAGGAGGGACTGGGTACGATCCACCAGTTCCTCGTACATGCGTGCGATCTCTTCCATTTCGGCTACCGCCGCCTGGTCCAGATCACTGTGGTGCTTTTTGAGGGTATCGATCTGGGTCTTCACCGGCATGATCGTTTTCATATCTTCCACAATGGCTTCGTACAGTCCGCCAATTTCGAATTGGGTTTCCACCCAGTCGGTACGGTCGGCGATGTCGATATCGATGCGGGGGTCATCCGCTACGCGGAAGGGTTTTTCGTACTTGGTGCCGTTTACGGTAAGCACGGCCTTATACAAGCCGGGGTTTACGAGCGGACCACTTGGCCCGCCGCGACGCCAGGAGGGGACTTCGGCTCCTTCCGGGCGATAAGGAGAAGCAAAGTCTGCATAACGACCGTCCCAATACACGCGCTGAATGCCTGCACTGGTGTCTACCCGTACGGTATTGATCTCTTCACCGGTCATGCTATGGATGGCCAGGCTGATATCCTTTTTGGCGACAGCCTCCTGCAAATAATAGTCGATCTGCACACCCCGCCGTGGATTTTCGCCCCGGTAGAACATGTCACCCCGGTGGGCTCCCTGGCGCGATTCGTCGATCAATTCCGCATCGGGAATGCTAAACAATGCCGCTTCCTGAGCCAGCAATTGCGGTGACATTTCCTGAATGGGGTTCAAATTGTCGAGGATCCAGATACCGCGCCCGTGCGTACCCAGCACCAGATCGTTATCGCGTGGATGAACGACCAGATCGTTGAACGGCAGGGTCGGCATATTGCTCCGCAGTTCAATCCAGTTTTCGCCTCCGTTGATGGAGACAAACAGTCCCAGCTCCGTACCCAGGTAAAGCACATCCGGATTACGTGGATCTTCGCGCATGGTGCGCACTACCCGCTCGGCGGGCAGGTCACCTGTGATGGAGGTCCAGCTCCGGCCGCCGTCGGTCGTTTTGTAAAGGTAATTTGCGTAGTCGTCGTTGCGGTAATTATTGATGGCAACGTAGGCAGTAGCACCGTCGTGGGAGGAAACCTCGATCGTATTGATCCAGGTCATTTCCGGCAGACCGGGGAGGCGATCGGTCACATCGGTCCAGGTTTGTCCGTCATCCGTGGAGATGTGCATCAGTCCGTCATCCGTACCGGCGTAGATGTGGCCGGGAATACCTTTTGATTCGGCAATGGCCGTCAGGGTAGGCCAGTAGGGGATACCATCGTCCAATGAAGCGGTCGAAGTATCCGGCCGCTGGTCCATGATGAGCAATTCCCGGCGATTGGTTTGCGTGGTAAGGTCGCCACATGCCTGCCAGGTATCACCACCATCGGTCGATTTCCAGAGGATATTGGTACCCGCGTAGATCTTATTGGGATCGTGGGCCGACAGGAAGAAGGGGCCGTCCCAGTTGGCGGGTGCCATGGCGTTGCCCAGTTCGGGCTCTTCAATACCGGGGCCCCAGGCATCCCAGTTGCGGCGTGGTCCGATGCGTCCTTTGGGATCTCCCGGGCGGATGCTCCGGCGCTGGCCGGTTTCCAGATCGAGTACCGACAGGCCGAGGTATTGCGACTCGGTGTACAGCTTGGTCTGATCATCTTCCTTAACCAGATTCAGGAAACCATCACCACCACCGGTCTTTACCCAGTCGGCGTTCAGGATTCCTTCGCTGCGGTAAGTCTCACTGGGGCCCATCCAGCTGCCGTTGTCCTGGAGTCCGCCGTATACCCAGTAGGGTTTTTGCATATCCACGCTGACCCGGTAAAACTGGCTGACCGGCAGGTTAGTGCTGTACTTCCAGGTGATACCCCGGTCGTAGGAAATCCCCAGACCACCGTCATCGCCCTTCATCACGTGTTCCGAATCATTGGGGTTTACCCAGAAGATGCGGTCGTCGCCGTGCAGGCTCTGGCGGGGACTTTCAAAGGTCTTACCACCGTCGTCGGAATAGCTGTAGCGATTCATCATATAAATGCGCTGATCGTCGGAGGGGTCGACCAGAATCTGACTGGCGTACATGGGCCGCGGGTTCCAGTCACTCATGAAGGTGAAGGATTCCCCTTTGTCTTCGGAGCGGTAGATGCCTGCCTTGCGCCGGTTGTAGGCCGTTGATGCATTATACTGGTATCCCTGCTCCACGCAGACATATACGATCTCGGGATTATCCCGATAGATGGAGATCCCGATGCGTCCGTAGTCGCCTTCCGGCAAACCATTGCGTAGCTCGTCCCAGGTTTCACCTCCATCGGTGGATTTGTAGAGCCCGCTACCGGGGCCGCCGCCGTGGAATCCGTAGGGTCTACGCCGACGCTGATAGGTAGCTGCGTACAGAATATCGGGATCGGAAGGATCCATGGCAATATCCACCACGCCGGTTTCTTCGTCGATGTAGAGGATCTTATCCCAGCTTTCGCCCCCATCGGTGGTTTTATACAGGCCGCGTTCCTCGTTGGAGCCCCATAGGTGACCCATGCCGGCCACGTATACCGTATTGGTGTCGTTGGGGTGAAGCACTATGCGGCCGATGTGCTTGGTGTCATCGAGCCCCACGTGTGTCCAGGTCTTGCCCGCATCGGTGGATTTGTATACGCCATCACCCCAGGAGGAGCTCTGGCGGTTGGCGCGTTCGCCGGTACCTACCCACAAGTGATCGGGATGGGCCTGGTGTACGGCAATATCACCGACCGAGTGGGTGTTCTCGTCTTCAAAAACCGGTTTAAAAGTGGTTCCGTTATTGGTGGTTTTCCAAACCCCTCCGGTAGCCGTAGCCACGTAGAAGGTTTTGACATTGCTTTCTACCACGGCCAGGTCGACCACGCGTCCGCTCATTGCGGCCGGGCCGATGCTGCGAATATGCAGCCCGTCGAAGGTTTCGGAGGTCAGGTTCTGGCTTTCGCCAAAAAAAGGAGTGAGGAGCACCAGCAGGAGTGCCCCAAGACGTAGGTGTGTGTTCATTGTGTTCTTGTTTTTTCTCGAGTCGTTAATGTACGGAAAAAAGTGGATAGGTATGGACTCGAGTGCAGTGCTTTGCGCCGGGCTGCTGCGCTCGACTTTTTTTGATAGTGCTTTTTTATTAAGCATTAAATCCATCATTCAGGGTATCAAAAAAAGTCGAGGGACTTTCAATGACTGTAGAACCGGAGGTGACCGAAGAGAAAGCAGTGACTTGCTTGGTCGCGGTGGTGATGCCTGGCTCTGGTTTCTTGCTCTTGACAGCGTAGAGCGTAGTGCATTGGGCGTGGCCTTCCTTCGCCTTTCAGGCTCCGGCAGGCAGGGAGCGCTATCGTGACCGGAGAGACCGTAGCGACTTCAGGGCAGGGCTTGGTTGCAGTGTTTTAACTTGGCTTATGTTATTCGCTCTTAATTGCGTAGTGCGTAGTGCATTGGGCGTGGAGCGACCGTAGAGACGGAAGAGACCAGAGAGAAAGGAGTGACTTGCTTGGCTGCGGTGGTGGTTCTTGACTTTTGTTTTTTGCTCTTGATAGCGTTGAGCGTCGGGCTTCGTGCGGAGAGCGTAGCCTGCAAAACCGGTTTCGTTCCCCAGGGGTGTTCCTAGGGTTAGGCTAGATATGATTCACGGTTCACTGTCCAAGGTTTACGGTTCACGGTTTGAACGTCCCTGAATTAGGCCACAGCTTCAGTTGTGGTACCAAAAAGGGCATATACATTTTTACTAACCACATTATACCGCTTCCGAAAAGGTTTGGCAAAGCCCAAACCACTTCGTTGTCGGTATAGTGGTTATACATACACGAGTCAGACAGGTCCAGAATAAGGAGTTTTACCGAAAAAGAGCTGTTCCCCGGGCGCTATCGTGACCGTAGAGACCGAAGTGACCATAGAGGCTTTAGGGAAGGGCATGATTGCGATGGCATGCCAAGTGAGTCAAGAACAACAGAAAGTTTTCAATTCCAATAGGTGCGATTGAGGCCAACCGGTGCACGATCCTCTGGATCGTGCAGGTAATTTTCAAATTCTGCAGTTGCTATTGAGGTCTCCATCGCCCCGCTATCACATCATCTGAAAGCGAGTTTTGATTCTAGAAGGTGATATTGAGGAGAGGTTAAATGCCTCAGTGTCCTCCGAGCCTGAGTGGTTTCAATTCCAATAGGTGCGATTGAGGCCAACCGGTGCACGATCCTCTGGATCGTGCAGGTAATTTTCAAATTCTGCAGTTGCTATTGAGGTCTCCATC
>JASBTH010000150.1 GCA_030148525.1 Saprospiraceae bacterium
GGCCAGTATCCACGGAAAATCGGAGGCAGAGCGACAAAGCTGGGCCGAAAAACAAACGTATCTGGCCCTCAATAACCTCTTATTAGCCTGTGCCGACCGGCACATCGACGCCTGTCCGATGGAAGGATTCGACCAGGACGCTTACGATCAGATCCTCGGGCTGCGCGAAGTGGGATTACACGCATCGGTGATCGCTCCCGTCGGGTACCGTTCCGTTACGGATCAGGCTCAGCACTGGAAGAAGATCCGCAAGTCGCAGAGCGAATTATTCGAGGTGGCGTAAGGGTGGGGGGACTGCTGCTTATTCCTGTTTGCTTGGTCTTTGTGGAGTGGGATGACGTGGTTCGTTGCAAACAGTAATAAGCAGCGGAATCATCGTCCCCGGGGCGGATCGTGGTAATACTCCCGTTCGCCTTTTGGAGGAGACGTCTTTTAACGAGCCGTTGTAAAAAGACGTGCCCTACGGAGGTTGGTTGGTCCAATAGCTCGTTTGGGTGTGCGAAGGGACGACCCTGCCGGTCATTCTTGTTTGCCAGGACAGAGTTGCTGGTCAGAAGATCATCTGTGCAAACAAGAATGATCGGCCGTCAAACGGAGGGTGACTGCTTCGAATAAAGGCCGATCCGACTTTCTACATCCCCACTGTCCGCAGTAGCCCATTAGGATGAAGGCCGTAAGGACCTCGGCGGGGCACTACCGGTCGCTACTTCCCGGCAGCGAAAGGCTGGTCGGCGTAGCGGCTGGGACGGAAGTAAATTACCGAGCGATCGGCCGGAAGGATTACCTGAAAACGCTTCAGCAAAGCAGCGCCCAGGACACTCCATTGCTGGCGACCGATGGCACCTTCGAAAAAGCCCACGGGCAGGTCCGTCAGGGGATGTGTTCCGATCCGGAAGGTAGATAAGAGGCCCTTTTTGGTGACCACCGCATTGCCGTAGGCATCCCTGAGGGTTTGCTCGTCGGTGATGGTCACGTATTGTCCCAGTTGGTGGGCAGCGACGAAGGCATCGTCGAACAGCAAGGTGCCGCCGTATCCGGTATGGATCAGGAAGTGGTGCTCGATCAGGCTATTGCCTAAAAGGCTGGTCCCGGGCAGGAACCACAGGCCGCGGTCGTTTTGCAAGGGAACGGTCTGGTAGTCCGATAAGTCGGCCGGGAGCTCGTCGCTCAAGATCAATTGTCCCGCGTTGTAATCCAGCTGGATGACCCGGCCGGCAAAGAGGTCGGGACCAAACTTGCCGTCGGTGCCGGGGCCCGAATGCTGGTTCTCCCAGATCGAAATACTATCCCAACGCATGCTACCAATCTCCAGGGTATTCACCGGACTGTAGCGGGATTCCTGGGATCCACCCCAGCTTTCCACATCACCGCCGTCGGTCCATTGCATGTCCGGCAAACGCTGCGTAGCCTCCCGGATCAGGGTGACCGAGTTGGCCGCTGTGTGAAACATGAGCACCAGCGAATCAGTGCTGTTTAACCGAACGGATATGGCCAGATTGTCCTGTTCGGTCAGGGTAAATGGGATGGTATCCGTACGTCCCGTCTGGCTGGACAGGGCTATCGGAAGCAAACAACACAACAAACAGAAAAAGCGATTAGTCATGACAGGTACCTTAGGTTGGTAGTAAGGTACGAAAGACGGTCGCTAATTTGGGAATGGTGGGCCGTTTGGTGCTTCGAAAGGGCGTTGGGGGACTGCTGCTTATTCCTGTTTATAAGGTCTATTGGATTGGTATGACGTGGTTCGTTGCAAACAGGAATAAGCAGCGGGCATTGGTGGTCGATCCTCTGGATCGACCTAGATCATGCCTTAACTAACGTTTCGTAATCTGTAATACCACCGAGGTCTGAGAACATGTATGGAGTTAAAAAAATTGACTTATAGTACTCAGCGTGAGGACTTCGTATAAGGGGCGATCCGGTGTCCTACACTTTGTTCCTGCGGCCGGGGATGGATCAGCCACCTTTTACGCAGCGTGACTGCTCGATCCAGAGGATCGACCACCAAAGGGCTTCGTCGGCCGTAGAGGGATGGGTTTTAAACAGGATTAAGCAGCGGCTACCCGCTATGGCCCCTTTACGAGCGATCGTAAAAGGACGTGCTTTACGGAAGTTGGTTGGTCCTGTAATGCATTTCGGTCTTCGAAAGAACTCCCCCTTCTCTTCCTTAAAGGGAAGGGGGCCGGGGGGATGGGTTTTAAACAAGAATGACCGGCCGTTTGCATTCAGCATGACTGCATCGGGTAAAGGTCGATCCGGAGGATCGAGCACCGTTGCAAAAGGTCTTGAAAAATAGTATATTGTATGTTGTTATTGATTGCGGCGACCTGCATGAACCCCCTTGGTATTTCGTAACCCTACCCCTTGCCCTGTAAAATGGCTTTAGCCCTTACTCCGTAAGATTTCACGGGGCAAGCCACACATTTCCTACTTACACCAGACAAATAATAACATCTGACGTGCCCTTTTCCGAAAGGGTTGCCTGACCGTGCTGTGCCCATCCGGGAGCATTGGATCAGCCCTGCACCTGTATGCCCTTAATTCATTCCATACCTAAAAACCAATTCGTATGAAAAACATCCACACGTTCTTACCACCTGTTTATCCGCGACGGACGTTTCTGCTTTTATTTTCCTGCCTTTGCCTGCTATTACCGCTACAAAACACGTGGGCACAAGTGCACTCCCGCCCCGATATTTATTCCTTCACGGCCGCTGAGCGCTGTGAACTGCGCGACCTGATGGTGACCTACCTGAATATCGGCGGTGGCACCATCGCTTTTGACCACCAAAACCCGCCGGGGCCCCTGACCTTTCCCGATATTCACTGCTATAACGAATTCTTTTTATCCTGGCACCGGGAATACATTCGGGGGATGGAGGAATGGCTGCTTACGCAAAATGGTGGCGCCAAATACGTTCCTCTTCCCGAATGGGATCCCGCCAGTGCTATCCCGTGTGAGTTCTTCAACAGTTCCTGCGGTACTTGTCCGGGCAGTGCCATTGCGACGGGCTTTGCCAACCTATCGAACCAGAATCCCTTTGGCTATGATTTCAGCCGTTTCCTGGATCCGCTCACCCTCTGTAGCTACACGAGTGGCACCGAGACGGTGCCTCAATTCGGAAAGGGGGCCCGCCTGGGCTCGGCCATCGACAACTTTGCGCTGGACCTGCAGACGGAGCATAATTCCCCCCACGTGTCCATCGGAGGTACCATGGCTACGGGTACCTCGCCCGCTGCGGCCATCTTCTGGTTGTGGCATGGCTACGTTGACGATATCTATCGCTTGTACCAATGCGAATGCCAGGGCGATACTGCCAAAGACTTGTATATCGCCGACGACAATATGGATATTGGTAACGAACCCAATACCGAATCGACCACCTTTTACCTGAGTCCGGATATCTGGGTGCGCAATACCCAGGATGTGATCGGAGGGGACGGTCGCTACACCCAGGCCGATAACCCCAACCGCCACCAGAACCCCGAAGCGGGTCAGGCCAATTACGTCTACGTACGTATCCGCAACATCGGCTGTGAAGCTACCACGGCCTCTGATGTCGATCTGCGCTTGTATTTCAGTAAGGCCTCCACCGGTCTGAACTGGCCCGTCAACTGGGTGAATTATATGATCGGCCCGACCACCTACGGAGACGAGATACCCACTTCCCCGGTATCCGTTCCGGCTCTTGATCCCGGCGAAGAGTACGTAGCCGAACTGGAGTGGTTCCCGCCCGATCCGGCCGATTTTGGGGAAACCACTTCCCATTTCTGTCTGCTGGCCCGACTGGAATCGGCCGTGGATCCCATGGCTTTCGTTGAAACGAATTCGGTTCATGCCAATACGCGCAATAACAACAACATTGCCTGGAAGAACGTGACTGTGGTCAATATTAATCCCTTTATGATCGCCGGATTTGCCGCCGAGTTGTTCACCTTTGAGGTGATCCAGGCGACGGATATCGTGGAACCCATCCGACTGGACTTTGTCCGGGTAGGTGATTTTCAGATGGACGAGGTCTTCGTCACGGCCGAGCCGGAAATCTTTGATAAGTTTCTGGCTCAGACCCAAACGACGGCCATTGAGCGGGTAGAGGATCCCGTGACGGGTCAACTGGGCTTTCAGTTGTTCGGCGACAGTGCCGTGATCGAAGGTATTCAGTTGGCGGAGGGCGAACGACTGCCGCTGCAGATTCGGTTCAGCCTTACCTGCTCCAAGGAAGGAGGCTTTCCCTGCGCTAATTTCGGGGACGTAAATCGCTACGATGTACGTCAATTCCGACAGGGCGCATTTGGCAATGAATTTATCGGGGCCGTGGCCTACGAAATGCGGATCGGACAGAATGCAGAAACGCGCTGCGATCCCCTGATCGTGGATGCCGCCATCAAAAGACCGGCCTGTGAAAACGACCGTTCCGGCAGCATCGAACTGGAGCTGCGGGGCACGCCTCCCTTCACCTACTACTGGAGCAACGGCAATGCCACCAACGCCAATACGGATCTGCTACCGGGCACCTACGGCGTAACGGTGGTCGATGCCGAGAATTGCATCGATACGGCTTCCTTCGTGCTGGAGGATCAATCCGATCTGCGCATTGCCTTTACTACTGAGAATGCCCGCTGCGGATCACCCAACGGAACCATCAAAGCCGATGTGACGGGGGGCGTTCCACCTTACGACTACGCCTGGTCGAACCAGCGAAAAGAAGCGTCTATCACCGAACTCCCCTTTGGCTCCTATACACTCACCGTCACCGATGCCGAAGGGTGCCAGCGCACCGGTAGTGCCTCCATTGGTATGCGTATGCTCCTGGGCGGACGAATTTTCACCCGGGGAGCGAGTGGTTCGAATGCTCAGGATGGTAGTGCCCGGGTGGTTCCCACCGGTGGATTCCCTCCTTACGAATACGAGTGGAGCACTGGTGCCCGCACCGATAGTGTGGCTGATCTGGCCGTAGGCGAATACCAGGTGACCGTCACCGATGCCCAGGGTTGTACCTTCCAGAGTACCGCAACGGTTGATGTAGTAAACGATGTGCCGGTACTCCGGGCCAACGATAATTACTTCTCCCTGTATCCGAATCCGGCGCGGGAGGTCTTGCTGGTGCAATTCCTCCACTGGCGCGTACGCTCCATGAACATCGCGATCGCGGATGCCTCGGGACGGCGTGTACGCAGCATGGTCCGCCCCGTCATCAACCAGCAACTGCGGTTGGAGGTTGGTGACCTGCCGGCCGGCACGTATTACCTGACGCTCCACGACGGCTACATGGCGGTTACGGAGCAGTTCGTGAAAGTGGAATAAGGTGCGCGATCCTTCTCCGGCTGCCGAAGCCCCTGCGGGCGAAGGTGTGCTGGATCGCGTTATCGTGAATTACGAAAGTTGGTTGGTCCAATAGCGCGATTGGTGCTTCGAAAGGATGTGGTGGACTGCTGCTTATTCCTGTTTGTTTGTCGTTGTGAAGTGGTATGACGTGGTTCATTGCAAACAGGAATAAGCAGCGGCTGCAATTGGAGGTCGATCCTCTGGATCGACTTAGATCATGCCTTAACTAATGTTTCGCTAACTGTAACACCCCCAAGGTCCCAGAAAAGGTATAGATCACCAGCATGTTGGGCGGTAGCATGAAGCGTTACTGCTTTAGGTAAAGGCCGATCCTGCCGCTTACGTCCACAACGTCAAACGTAGTCAGCTAGGACTTCGGCGTTCATCCCCGCCGGTCATTCTTGTTTGCGCGGACAGAGATACCAATTCAGAAGGTCATCTGTGCAAACAAGAATGACCGGTAGTTTTGCATTCAGCGTGACTGCTTCGGGTAAAGGCCGATCCAGAGGATCAGCCTCCAATTTGCGGCACCTTATGCCTCAAACTCCGGACAATCCAGGCGGAGGGTATCTTTCGAGAGGGTTGTTTCGAGGAATTGGCAGTAGTGTTCGTCCTGCCGGTTGCCGCGGTAGAAACGGCAGGCAAAGCAGGTGCGTTGGACCTGGATGGCCTCTTTGCGGAGTAGTTGAAAGATGAGCTTGGTCAGGGTCGCGTAGAGGTTGGTGCGCTCTTCCCCGGTGAGGTGATCGAGGGCATCGAGGAGGGGATCGGCGTATTGCCGCAGTTCCCCGGCCAGCTTATTGCCTGAGGTGGTGAGCCGGAGGTTGTAGCGCCGGGCATCCGCCGGGCCGTGGTCTTTGAGCAGCAGCTCCTTTTTCAGAAGGACGCGCACCGCATCGCTGATTGTGGGCTTAGTGACCTGGAACTCCCGGGCGAGCTGACTGACGTTGCACAACTCCGTCGGGTGGTCGGCCACGAACAGCAGGATCTGGATCTGGATGGGGCTGAGGCCGTGGACTTTCCCCTGATCCCAAAGTTGGGCCTTGAGGACTTCGGACAGGCGCTCTAACCCATTCAGTATGTTTTTATTGGTGGGCAAATGGTCAGGTTTTTTGCGGAAGCGTTAGGTATTAGGTATAGGGTACAAGGTAGTAAGACTTGCTTAAATCCTTATACCCCATACCAATGACTCTGTATTGTGAGGTTGGGCGTTGAAAATGGTCACTCTACAACATACTCAACGCCCAACCGCACAATAATTTATTGATGAACCTGATAGGGCAGGGATAAGTCGCCCGACTGCACGTCGTAGACGCTGTATACGCCCAGCATGGGCAGGTCTTTGCGCGAGGTGTTCACCTGCATGTAGGCCGTTACGGCATCGAATTGGAACGATCGCTGATTATTAATGCGGTAAGCGGGGACCACCACGCGGATGGTCTGTCCGCGGGTGATCACCGGGTAGCCGGGGGAATCCATGTACATGGGCATGCCGGGGTTGGTGGGTGGTAGCTGGACCGCGTCGGTCTCCGGATCGAATTGCTTGACCGACAAGCCGCCTTCGACCCGTTTGTCGCCATTCAGGACGACCCAGTGCGGGTGCCAGATGACACCGTCATTGGCGTAATTGCGGTCGTTATCCTCATCCCAGAGGGGTGTATCGTCGAAATCGGGATGTGAGGTCAGGGCCAGGGCCACGATGCCTTCGGTATCGCCGAATCCCACATCGGTGGGGGAAAGGGAGGTCGGGAACACATAACCCAGCACCGGTGCTCCGTCGAGCTGTCCGTGGGCTGCGGGAATGGTTTGTCCGGCCGCACCGGCCACTTCGATGGTGAACACGAGTTGATCGAGGCGGTCGTCGTAGACGACGCTGGCGTTGGTGATGTCGAGGTCGGGGGTGTTAGCGAAACGGGGATCTTCCTGGGCTCCCTGACCCCAGATCAGGGTTGGTACCAGAGCAAATAGACTGAGCAGTTGGAACATTCGGTTGGTCATGATTCGTTGTTTTGATTAGGAATCCTAACTATTGGTGTGGATTAAAAAGAAAGCCGCCGATTTGGTTGCTTTCCCGTGTATTATGACCGCAATTTAGTTAGGATTCCTAATTAAATCAAGTCTATGACCAGGAAATGTCGTGGGTAGGACGGTTTTGATTGCTGCTTATTCCGGTTTGCGGGGTGGTTTCGTGCTTCGTAAGGACGTTGGGGGACTGCTGCTTATTCCTGTTTGTTTGTCGTTGTGAAGTGGTATGACGTGGTTCATTGCAAACAGGAATAAGCAGCGGAATTTTAGTCCCGGGGGCGGTTCGTGGTGTTAGTCCCTTCGCTTTTGGAGGGGACGTCTTTTTGCGAGTCGTCGAGAAGGGGCGTGGATTATGGAGGTGTTTCGTTCAATATCGCGTTTGGTGCTTGGGAAGGACGTGGGGCACTGTTGCTTATTCCTGTTTGGTTGCTCTTTCAGGTGTGGTAGGGCGAGGTCTTTACAAACAGGAAAAAACAACGGCTGCCCGCTATGGCCTCTTTACGTTTGATCGTACAAGGACGTGCTTTGCGGAAGTTGGTTGGTCCTTTAGTGCATTTCGGTCTTCGAAAGAACTCCCCCTTCTCTTTTTCAAAGGGAAGGGGGCCGGGGGGATGGGTTTTTAACAAGAATGACCGGCAGTTACACGCAGCATGACTGCTTCGGGTAAACGCTCGATCAGGATGATCGAGCACCTGTCCAGTACTTTTTGGCGAAAGCCCGTACGGGCAGTCGCAGGGCAAACCGCACCCACATGCGCACATCAAACCAGATGACCCGCCATACACCCTCATCCCGGAAGCGGCGGGCGGACGTTCGTACGGGCCGGCGAATGAGTTGCAGCTTGCCCTTTTGTTGCAACGCCCGGCAAAAGAAGGCCGCTTCCATCAGGGGTTCGGCTGGGTATCCACCTGTGTTTTTGGCTATTGCCTTACGGCAAAAAAGGCCCTGGTCGCCGTGATAAATGGGAGCGAGGCGGTAGCGCAGACGGTTTGCCCATGTGATCAAATTGTAGGGCCAGCCGCCCTGGTCGAGGGCAAATTCGAAGGCACCGCCCACCACCTTCGCATCTTTCAGGGCATCCAGGATGGCCTGATCGAAATGATGGGGCACGAGGGAGTCGGCATCCAGCCATAGGACTGCCGGAGCCCGGGCCTCTTCCAAACCGGCATTAAGGCTCCGGTATTTCTGAAAGCGAAAGTCGGGACGAAGAAATAACCGTACACCTGCTTTTTTGGCGAATGCCAGGGTCTGATCATTCGATCCGGCATCGACGACGATCACCTCCAATTCGTCGGGATTGGCGGCCCGCTCTCTTATAGCCCGGAGGGTGCGGGGCAGGTAGGCCTCCTCATTGAGGGTGGGGATGACGATGGAGAGTTGCATGGTAATGAAGTGGAGCAAGGGTTGTTACGGTTTCCCGTCCTCCCGACCGGGGATGGTCATTTGCCACCCCGCCAGGATGGATCGGGCAGCCGGCGACAGGGGTTTGCCTTTTCCCGTTTGGTCGTCGACCTGTACAATGACGGATTCGGCGTAGGCCACGAGTTGGTCCTTCTGGAAAAGCCCCTGTGCCAATCGCATGGAGCTATTGCCAATGCGCAGTACCCCCGTCCCGATATCCACGCGTCCGGGCCAGGTCATTTCGCGGATAAAGTCGAGGTGCAGGGAGGCAATGACAAAGCTGGCTCCTTCGGCCAGGATGCGGTACTCGGGATTGTAAATGATATCCACCCGCCCCGTTTCCAGGAAGGTGGCAAAGTTGGCATTATTCACGTGTCCCTGCCGGTCGGTATCGCCGTAGCGGATCTTGTCGTAACCGGTGACGGGAAAATCAGCAAGGCTCAAAAGGGGTTGGTCAGGCATATTGATCGAGGTGACTATTTATAGATAATACGATGCTGCTGTTCTTCCAGGGAGTCGGCTGCTATTTTTTCAGGCGCTCCAGTTGTGTTTTTGGCATAGGGCTTTTTTTGCGTAAGCGAGTTGAATATAGCAGGATCGCCGGGTAATTCCAGCTCAGGGGAATCCTTAAGCGAACTTACTCAGCCAGGTCAGTAGTCCGTAGGCTGGTGATCCCTCGAGGCAGGTTGGGCATTTACCGTAGGTCATCATACAATCGATCAGATCCGTCAGCATATGGAAGAGCAGTCCCAGGTAGCCCACCATGGCGTACCAGGTGTGAAGCGGATGAAATTGGATGCTGCAACGATTCGGCGCAAAAATGGGATCGGCCAGCAGGTGATCCAAATCCAGCAGGATGAGGTAGGCTTTTTTCCAGTCCTTACTGTCGTAAAGGGAGGTGCTTTACGGAAGTTGGTTGGCCCTGTAGCGCATTTGGTCCTTTGAAAGGACGAGTGGGACTGCTGCTGCTTATTCCTGTTTGCCTGGTCTTTTTAGTATGGAAAGGCGTTGGTCTTTGCAAACAGGAATAAGCAGCGATTCAATTGGAGGTCGATCCTCTGGATCGACTTAGATCATGCCTTAACTAACGTTTCGTAAACTATAACACCTCCAAGGTCCTAAAAAGATGTTGATTACCAGCATGTTGTGCGGCAGCATGTAGCGTTACTGTTTTAGGTAAAGGCCGATCATGTCGCTTACGTCCACAACGTCAACCGTAGTCATCTAGGGCTTCGGCGTTCACGCCCGCCGGTCATTCTTGTTTGCCAGGATGCAAGGACAAAAGAGAAGGTCGAGTGTGCAAACAAGAATGACCGGCAGTTTTGCTTCAGCGTAATTGCTTCGGGTAAAGGCCGATCCGGAGGATCAGCCACCAATGACCGGCAGTTTTGCTTCAGCGTAATTGCTTCGGGTAAAGGCCGATCCGGAGGATCAGCCACCAATGACCGGCAGTCGTACGCAGCGTGACTGCTTCGGGTAAAGGTCGATCCACCCGACTGGGGTTAATTTTTCTTTTTGATTATCTTAACTATTCTGTTGTTTATGATTTCTGACAAGTTCCAATTGTATAGTTTGGGATCAGTTGTGCTGTAGAATTCAACAACTACCGCATCAAGTTTTTCGTGATATTTTGCAAAACTCTGGTAGCCGGGAACCCAACCTGCATGTTCATACTCATAGATGGACGTATATATTTCCTGTTCTCCCTCTTCAAATACAGATCCATCATTCAGTGCCCTCAGGAAAGTACCTACATCTTCTGCTGTGGCGTGCATGCCATGATCGTTTTCTTTTAGATCGTATGGATATCCTACATGATAGCCACTCATCACATCCTCCATATTCACTTCACTTAGCGAACGGAACGTATTGTGCAGGTTTAGAGGGTTTAAAATCGCTTCCTGAATAAATTGAAAATTATTATAGCCCAATTCATCATCCATTATCTTATTAATTAACAGGTAATTCGTGTTGCAATATTCGTAGTTCTCACCGGGTTCAAAGTTGGCCGGTTTATCCAGAATCAGTGCAAGGCTTTCTTCATAAGTCTCAGTTGGAGCTGCCCAAAAATCCGGAGCATCCGTAAAATTTGGAATACCACTCCTATGTTGTATCAGGAGCCTTAAGGTGATCTTATCAGCATTTTCGATTCTTCCGGAAAGTTCTGGCAAATAATCAGCGATGGTTTTATCCAGGGAAAGCCTTCCATCACTTACAAGTTTGGTGACCGCCACGGCATCATATAGCTTGCTGATGCTTGCAATTTTAAACAAGGCTTGAGGTTTGGCAGGTATCCTGGACTCACGATTGTGCCAGCCCGCAGCGTAATACTGAGGGGGGCTGTCAGCTTGGTCTATATAGACAATCATTCCGTCAAAGCCATGACTTATTGCTTCATCTAATTGTTCCTGAATAGTATCGGATAGCGGCAGTATCCATGCCTTTACCAAAAGCCATGGCACGAAAAACATTGAAACTACTGTTCCGACTAACAATACCAACCGTACAATCCATTTTGCTTTTTTATTTTTTATCATATTTCGCTTTCAGATAGAAGTGTTCAACTGTTATACCGACAACAAAGTGGTTTTGCTCCGCAGTACTTCGTGC
>JASBTH010000152.1 GCA_030148525.1 Saprospiraceae bacterium
GCTGGGGCAGGAAGGTCAGCGTCACATCGATAATGCTGTCGCAACCATTGGCCGCCCCGGCAGTAATAGTTTCGGTGCCGAAGGGGTTGTTCCGGTCGTACACCCGCCCGTTGACCGTAATGAAATCGGTCAGGCAAAGCACTGTATCGATCACCGTGCGTCCCGGAGCTTGTATATTGATAAGGCTTTCGCCAAAAATATCAGCGACACAATTGTCGTCATATACACGATCCAGTACAATGCGAATACTTCCCTCGGTGACACCCTCCTCCAGGGGGCATATATCCAGGCTGGTACCAGCAGTCTCACTCATCACTTCGCGTTCCTCTTCCGAGCCGTCGGGTCCGATCAGTCGGTACTGCAAGCGGAAAGGAGGGCTTCCGGCAAACTCAACCGGAAGTACCAGGCAGGATGCAGCACATACCGTACCTCCGGAACCAATGAATGCCTGCGGAGCTTCATTAGTCGCTGCTACCGAGGCCGCCGATTCAGCGGTGCATCCGCGGGCATCCGTTACCGTGACGCCGTACACACCTTCGGCCAGCGCCACCTGATCGGCCTGATCACCCAGGCCATCCGGCGACCAGGTATAGACAAGAGGACCCTGACCACCAAAGACGGTGGTTTGCACCTGTCCGTCGGCAACTCCTTCACAAGAGGCTGAGGTAGCCGAGGCGGTAATACGCAGATCGGTACAGTCAGGACCGGTGACTGTCACTTCGCAGCGGTCCTGACAACCATTGGCATCCGTTACCAGTATCTGTACTGTGCCTTCCGGCAAATCTTCGAGGATGGCATTTCCGCTGGCAGGAATGGTACGATTGCCGTTGGTAGTCCCCGACCAGGAAACCGCATAGGGGGCTGTTCCGCCGCTGATGGTATATTGTATCACTCCATCGTCACCACCTACAGTGGAGGTGGTTGTTTGCAAGGAACAGGAAAGGCTGAGTGGATCCGGCTCGCTAATGGTTGCCTCGGCAACGAGCTGGCATTTTCGGCTGTCGAGGATGGTCACACTGTAGGTCCCCGGTTGCACCCCCGTGAGCACATTGGTATCGGGAATACCCCGCACATTCCATTCGTAAGAGTAAGGTGCCTCTCCTCCGCCGACAAAGACCTCTATACGACCGTCCGTTTCTCCGGCACAGGAAGCTCCCTCACTGATGATATCGACCACCAAATCATCGCAGATAGCCGGATTTACCGTGAACCGGCAAGTCTCCGAACAACCGTTAAAATCAGTGAGAAAGACCTCGTAATCGCCCACCGGCAGATTTTCGATGGTCAGCATGGTATCCGTGACAAGCGTATCATCCAAACTGAGCGGACCTTCCAGCATGAATACTTTGGCTCCTACTCCTCCGGACAGGTTGAAGGAGGCAACTCCATCGGCACTGCTAAAATCGGTAGCTGATCGTGTCACCTCACAGGTCAATGTCAGAGCGGGGGGATCGGGTAATTCAATGTTCAGGGAATCAACGCACCCCCGGTTGTCAGTAACCGTAACCGAATAGTTGCCGGCCAGGAGGCTATCCGGATTTTCGAGGCCATCCAGGCTATCATCATCCCAATCGTAGGTAAAGGGCTCGTTCTCTTCACTGAAGAATAAAAATATAGCTCCCGTAGGCTCTCCGGCACAATCAGGATCAGATAATTCGGCGGCCATACTGAAGTCACTGCAGTCGGGTTCATTGATCGTGAGCGAGCAAAAGGCCGAGCAGCCACCTTCATCGGCAAGAGTAAAGGTGTAGTCTCCGGCCGGTAAGTTAGGCAGGGAATCGAGGCCGCCTTCCCTGGCAGGACGGCTACCGCTCACCGGGCCTTCCCAGGAGAGGGTTGCACTTCCCACCAGGCCCGTGTACAAAAAAGCAACCCGGCCAGTGCTATCGCCTACCCGGTCGACGGTATCGAGAATAGTACAGGATAGGTCGAATTCGGCGGGTGCCACCAACTGCCACTCCTGAACAGCGCTGCAACCATTTTCTCCGGTAATGGTCACCTCGTATAATCCCGGCCCGAGGCCCGTCGGTTCGGTTTGGCCGTCCAGTTCGTCCACATTCCAATCGATGGTGTACGGAGGAATACCCTGATCGACAGACAGGAAAAGGGCGCCGCCATTCGGGTCTTCACAAGTGGGTTCACTAAGAACATCCAAACTGGCAAGCACGCCCAGGGTGGTATCCAGGGAAACGACGACCCGCTCAGAGGTACATCCTGCTTCGGTCTGTATCTCGGCGTAGGCTTCGTCTTCCTCCGTGAAGTAATTGGTGGGATTCGTAATTATGGCATCGGGATCAGTGGGTTCCGAGAACCATACTACACCCCCCACTGAATCGGGGTTCACCTGATCATCAACTTCCCGCAGGTTGTAGATCATGCCACCTGGCTCGTCCTGGCAAGCCAGCAGGTCGGTGGGCTCGGCAGTGGGGTTGGGAACGACTAACACTTCCAGCTCAGCGGTAGGACCGGTACAGCCTTCGGAAGTCATCGTTTGCAGGGTATAGGTACCCGACATGTCAGGCGTGGCATTCTGACTCACGGTAGCGCTCAACAGGGTGGACCGAAAGCCATTCGGGCCGGTCCATTCGTACCTCCAGCCATCGAAGCTACGGGTGGATAAGATGAGCGAACCACCTTCGCAGACCGGACTGGTGGAGTTGACGGAAATCGTACCGGGAATATCTTCCTGGGTAACCGTTACACTGGCCGTTTCCGTTTGGCAGGCAGTGGTCATGGTCACCGTGTAGGTTCCCGGGGTGGTATAGCTTACCGGGTTGCCCGTTTGCACCCCACCCGGACCCGACCAGGTATAGGTAGCGGAGGGCGAAAAGCTGCCAGGCACTTCCAGACTACGGGTTGCCCGCAGGGTAAATGGTTCCCCCGGGCATCCCTGATCAGTTACGGCCGCCGAAACACTATACAGATCACAGAGGGCTACCGCTGCCGAGAAGGTAGAGGTATTTTGGGCAAATTGATTGGACCGAAAAATAACTTCATCGCTCTGCGTCGCGACGATCTGATCGGTAGATTGTAGGGAGAAATTAAAATTATTACTGGTGAGTGTCCAATTACCTCCGGAATCCGTGAAGGTGGTGCCCAGCAGGAAATTTCCCTGTTCTTCATCGCAACCGGCGTAGCCCGGACGGAATACATACACCTGTATCCGGGCCGTAACCTCTCCGGTGCCCGAAACCGACTTTTCATCCACATCGGTAATCACAGGTGGTGATTTACCACCGTTACCCCCCGTTACTAATTGGATACCAAGATCGTTACAGTAGAACACATTCCCCAGAATAGCCGCACTACCCGAGGTGGACACGATAACTCCAACATCATTACTGATAAAGGTGTTATTGGCCGGATTAGTAGTGCTTTCACCAATAGTACATCCTCTGGCACGCGAGACCCAAATACCGTAGTTGGCATTACCCCGCAGGACATTTCCGCGCAAGGCACAACTGTTGCCCTGCACCAGGATGCCCGTACCGTTATTTTCGGCCGTCACGCCCCTGCCGCCGCTACCGCCGATGATCGTCCCAAAAGCTGAAGAGGTGACGCGCAACCCTGCCGTTGGGCACCCCCGGATGACCAGGTCGTATATCTCGCACCGGGAAGCACCAATCGACAATCCATAGGAAATCTGATTCCCTCCGTTGATGATCACGTCGGGTCCGGAGATATTACTTCCGTCAATGGTGATTGCCGCCGACCCGATGGTGGGCAAAAGACTATTAAGGACAATTTGGTTTTGGGTACCCAAATTGAATTGAATAGTCAGATTTCCATTGGTGGTATTGGCCAGATTGATGGCCTCGCGCAAGGTGCAGTCACCGGTCGTACACGCCCCGTCATCGGTATCGGAATTGTCATCAACCTGAATCACGTTGACCTGTGTCAGCGCTACACATGGCAAAAGCAGGAGGCCGAGGAGCCACCCGCTTTTGCCCTTTCGGAGGCAAAAAAGTTCCTTCATTCCATATAATCGGTTCATTGACTCACTGTTGCGTAACCTCGAACAAGGGTAAGTCCAGATTTAATTCATCGGCAGAAATAAACGGTGTCTGCGCTGTAGGTGCGTCGGGTTTGTACTGGCTCACCAGTTGTGCTACCCGGCGTTGTACGTAATTGTACAACTCGGATATGGTCAGGAAATTATCGTCGGGAGAAGCCTGGAAAATATTGCCGTCCCGGTCCATGATCTTTTTGTTTTGCAGGGCCTCCAAAATGGCTTCGGTAAAGGCACCGTTTTGCCAGCTATCGTCCTCATACGACATTTCAAAACTCTTACAGCTGGCCAGCGTGCTCAATCCCGGCGCGCTGGCATTGATGCGATTCACCATCTCGCTGCGCCGGGTATCAGCTGCCGTAGCCGAACGGCTACCGGAAGCACCGCTATGGCAGGCATCCAGCATGATCAACTTCTTGCAACCAATCTGGTTGAGTGGATTGAGAATATCCGTTTGGTAATCAATGGTAAAGCGATCACCGTAGCGCGGATCGTAACCCGTTGGTAACAACTTGAAGCGGTCACCGGTACCCACAACGCCGTGGGATGATATGAATACGACCAGCACATCATTCTCCAGGATCTCTCCGTTGCGATATCGGTTCTCCAGGTCGAGAATGGCCTTTTGAATCGACTCCCGGGTGGTATTTTCGGGCTGGGTGAATTCTTCGAGGAATACCCGCTCGAACAGGCGACCTTCCTGCCCCTTAAAGGCATTGGCAAAATCCCGGGCATCCTTGCTCGTGTATTTCAGATCGACGTGCTGGGGGCCTATCGATACCACGTGGAGGTTACGGCTACGTGGGGTGTACATGACCCGGATCTTGCGGGATTCGAACTCATTCACCTTAATCTGAATGATATTCTCTCCTTCTTTCAGGCGAATCTTACGGCGGTACGTATAGGTATTGAAGCCGGTCTTTGGTGCGATCAATTCTTCGTCGAGCTCTTTGTTACCCTCCAGGGCATTCTCGTTTACGTATACGCCCACGTCCTCCATGCGGATACGTTGGCTGGATACAATGGTGGATCGGATTGAAAATTCGGGATCCTGGGTGGTAATATTATTGATATCGACTTCATCCTGATTGGGCTCAGTCCAGATGAGCATATTACTGGCCATCGCTGGTCCGCCAGCTGTTGTTCCGGCCGGATTATTCAGGTCGATGGTATAGGGTTGGCGTGATTGCTCCTGCCCCTGATTGCGCAGTACACACACTACCGTCGCCTGGTTATCGCGGTAGGAAGGGGTGCGGCGAAATTCAAAGACCGCCGTG
>JASBTH010000155.1 GCA_030148525.1 Saprospiraceae bacterium
TGGCCATCCTTTGCCTGGCCAATGATCTGCCCGATCTTAAAGAGCGTCTGGGAAATATCTTTGTGGGTTTCACCAAAGACCGCCAACCGGTCTACGCCCGCGATCTGAAGGCCCATGGAGCCATGGCAGCCCTCCTCAAGGATGCGATCAAACCCAATCTCGTACAAACCCTCGAAGGTAATCCCGCCATTATTCACGGAGGCCCCTTTGCCAACATAGCCCAGGGTACAAATACGGTAATTGCCACCCGCATGGGGATGAGTCTCTCCGACTACGTGGTGACAGAAGCCGGATTCGGGGCCGACCTGGGAGCTGAGAAGTTTCTGGACATCAAATGCCAGAGTGCCGGCATCGCTCCTTCCGCCGTGGTGATCGTCGCTACGGTCAGGGCGCTTAAGTACCACGGCGGAGTCGACAAATCTGAATTGACTACTCCCAATACCCAGGCAGTAGATCGAGGACTCGGGAACCTGGAAAAGCACATTCAAAACGTACAACAATTTGGTCTGCCGGCTGTCGTTGCCATTAACGCCTTCACTGCCGATACACCCGAAGAAGTAGCATTGGTCAAGAAAAGGTGTGAAGCACTGGGCGTTCAGGTCGTCTTGTCGGAGCACTGGGCCCACGGAGGTGCCGGTGCCGAAGGACTAGCCCGGGAATTGGTAAGGACAATCGACGAGCATAAAGCGGATTTCAAGCCCATCTACGATTGGAATCTCCCAGTTCCGGAAAAGATCGAAGCGGTCGCCACCCGAATCTATGGCGCAGAAGGAGTGGATTTTTCCCGGGAGGCCAAAAGGGATCTGCGCCGAATTAACAAACTAGGCCTGGAGCATCTGCCGGTATGCATTGCCAAAACGCAGTATTCCTTTTCGGATGACCCCAAGCAAGTGGGCATTCCCGATCCCTTCCGCTTGCACGTACGCGAGATCGAGATTGCCGCCGGTGCAGGTTTCCTGGTACCGATTACCGGTACTATGATGCGCATGCCAGGTCTCCCCGGCGTACCCGCCGCCGAGCATATCGATATCGATGCGGACGGAACGATTACGGGCTTGTTTTAACGGTGCCCGATCCTCCGGATCGGGCTGGAGTGCTTGTCATCACCCCGATCCGGTAGTGCCGCGGATCAAGATTCGTTATTCTGGGCATGTTTCTGAACGGTCCGGAGGATCGACTTTTCATCGCCCCACAATTATTGATTCTTGATCTGCCTAGCTAGAGGATCGGCCTAAATCGATCGTCATCGCCCCGATCCGGAGGATCGGTCACCAACTAAAAAGGCTCGCACATCCGCCGCCGTAACTTCCGGAGCTTCCTCCATTGGCACGTGCCCTAATTTCGGATAGGTAATGACCTCACTATCCGTGATTAGCCCGTGAAATAGCTTGGCGTGCTCGACGGGGATCCAGGTATCGCGTTCCCCCCAGAGAATTAGAGTGGGTGATGAAATACTCGACAGGGTCTCGGTGGGAACCCGGTGTTTCGTACGAGCGCGATCAATAAAGGCCCTTCGGTTCCCGGGTCTTCGGAAAAGCTGGAAATACCGGTCGATCACCTCTTCGGAAACGGCCTCCGGGTCTCCGTACACATCGCGCAGACTCTTGGCGAACAGTGGTTTGGGAGTGATATACCGAAGTAATTGCCCTACTACCGGCGTTTCCGCCAGTTTGATACCGAGGGGTGTCTCTTTTTCGTTGGGCATACCGGAGGGATCTACCAAAATAAGCTTTTCGACACGCTGCGGATGAGCCGTGGCGTAAGACCAGGCAATCAATCCACCCAGGGAGTTTCCGGCCAGATGGAAAGAATCGAGTGGCAGCTTTTTGGCGAAAGCCTCTAAAAAATCCACATAGGCAGCTATGGAATAATCTCTCTCAGGGTGAGGTCCGGTGAGGCCAAAAGCGGGCAGATCAAGGCTGATTACGGTGAAGGAGTCAGCTAGCAACTGTGTCCATCCCTCCCAGGTGTGGAGAGAAGCACCCGTACCGTGCAGCAGCAAAAGAGTCGGTCCGGAACCCGTGCGCCGATAGTGAACATCCATGCCCTCTATTTCCAAAAACTTCGAATCGGAATACGTATAATCCTCTTTCAGGGATTGTAAGGGACGATCGGGAACGTAAAAACCAATAGCAAGGCCAATTACTGCCAGCAGTATTCCCCACACTATTCCTTTTAAGAATGGCCCCAAACGCATATCAGTCGTTTTTGCGGTGAACGTTTTTCCCGCTCAACCGGTGTTCGTGGCGGTGCAAGTACTCCGCTAATAATTCACTCTGCTCGGCCTCGGTCATTCGGTTACCGGCACCGTACAGGCCCGCTTCCCGGCGTTGGCGTAGTCCTTCGTAAAGCGTTACCGCACAAGCAACACTGATATTAAGACTTTTCACCATGCCCATTTGGGGGATCAGAAAATTGGCGTCGGCATGCATCAACGCCTCCTCTGACAGGCCATCGTGTTCGTTGCCGAACATAAGGGCTATCGACCGGGTCAGGTCCAGGTCGTATACATTTTTCGCTTCCGCATTCAAATGAGTAGCCAGAATAGTCTCGTAGTTGCGCCGTACGTGAGCGAAACAGGGCCCGGGATCCGTGTAAAAATGGACGTCAATCCATTTGCGGGCTCCACTGGAAGTACGCCGGCCCATTTCGAGCTTATCGAGCTTCTGCAGTTCTGGTTCGGTGTAGAGAACAAATATCTCCCGAATGCCCACCGAATCACAGGAACGCAGCACGGCCCCGATGTTGTGTGGGTCGTGAACATTTTCCAGAATAACGGTGAGATCCTTCTGGCGACGGGAAACTACTCCCTGGAAGCGCTGCTTTCGTTCGGCGGTGATTTTCATAGTATTGGCCGGTAAAAATATAAAATTCCTGAAGCTAGAAAACCACAACCGTTTTCACGTTTACGAATTCCAGCATACCCTCACGTCCCAATTCACGGCCAAAGCCCGATCGCTTAACACCACCGAAGGGCAAATTCGGATCTGATTTCACCATACCATTGATGGCAATAGCTCCGGCCTCGAGTTCACCCGCAACTCGTTCAGCTCGTTGCTGATTTTTGGACCAAACTGCGGCTCCTAAACCATAGGGGGTATCATTGGCCAGCTCAACAGCCTCCGCCTCCGAAGCTACCTTGAACACAGACAATACGGGACCGAACAACTCCTCTTCGTAGGCGGGCGTTCCCGGTTGAATATCAGTAAGCAATACCGGATCGAAGTAGTTGCCAAGGTCTTTACGCGGGCCGCCTTTGTGGTTGATGGTAGCTCCGCCCGCGACCGACTCTGTCAACTGGCGATTGAGGTTTTCGAGTAAGTCGGGGCGGGCCATGGTCCCCAGATCGTGGCCCTCTTGTGCGGGATCGCCTGTTTTGAGGGCGTCGATTTCCTTCCTGAACAGGTCCATCACCTTATCGTATACCTTCTCGTGAACGATAAAGCGCTTGGCAGCAATACAGGTTTGACCGGTATTTAGCATACGGGATGTGACACCTGTTTTTACGGCTTCCGCCAAATTGGCGTCCTCCAGAATGATATAGGCATCACTTCCCCCCAATTCCATGACGCACTTTTTGAGGTATTTGCCGGCCAGGGAAGCGACTGCTGACCCGGCACGATCGCTACCGGTCAGGGCTACCCCCTGCACGACGGGGTGAGCGATTACGGATTCCACCTGATTGGTCTCCAGGAATAGCGTTTGGAAAGCTGCCGGCACCTGAATCGCTTCGGACATCAGGGCCTCGATCATCAGGCCACAGCGCGGAACATTGGGGGCTGGTTTCAACAGGGCGACATTACCAGCTAGCAGAGCGGGAACAGCATACCGAAAAGCCTGCCAAAAAGGAAAATTCCAGGGCATAACGCCTAGAACAGCTCCTGTCGGATCGTAGCGTACATAGCTTTTTTCATACCCGGCATCAATGGTTTTCTCCGACAGAAACTCTGCGGCCCGGTCAGCATAATAGCGACATAACCACGCGCATTTCTCTATTTCGCTCACGGCCTGGTCGATGGGCTTACCCATTTCCAGGGTAATGGTTTTGGCGCATTGTTCTTTGCGTTTATCGAGCAGGTCGGCAAGTGACCGCACCTGATCGGCCCGGTCGGCGACAGACAGGCGTTTCCATTTGGCGAAAGCCTCCGTAGCCTGATGCATACGATAATCTATCTGATCCGATGACAATTGCGGAAATGATTCCAGCACCTCTCCGGTAGCGGGGTTCTTCGTTTGAAACATGGTGGTGATATTTGGTATACAGGATTCGAAACAGCCTGGCATCTGCTTCTGTAATACACAGGACCGAACCACCCGTACGGGCTATCCGGTCCTGTGTATTGCCAACACCTTTTACTGATGGCTTGTTCTATCGGTCCAGCCTGCTGAATTGATAATCCCGGAATTCCAGGATATTTACGTGCTGGTTTTCGTACCGCTCGATCTGCATACGCTCCGCACCAGAGGCAGTGGGATCCACAATGGGTTGGAAATTAAAGCGGGTGTGTAACATTTCAGCGGGATTGCGGTCCAGGACATTCTGGAAGTTCAATCCGTATTCCGTCATCAGCCGACCAAAATACAAGGCGATATCATGGCCCAGATAAGCGGCATCCATTGGTAAGGTACCGTACTCTTCAAAGTAGGCGCGCTGAAAATCCTCCACCTCGACCGACGATCGATCCAGATACATGTTACTGCTTACCCGCACATGAAAACGCTCGTAATAATCGTAATCGATGTGCTGATAATTGACCCACTGGGGCATACCGTACACCACGATTCGCTGATCGCGGGTGCGAACCCCATCCAACTCCCGAAGAAAGGAGTAAATGAAGGTTTCATCTGCCCATGACGGGACAACAAATGCCATTTCTTCGCGGCCCTGGACGATGGGGTTCAGGTCAATATCTTCGTATGGTCCTTCCTCGTGCGGAATGATGTATTCATTGAGGAGCTCCTCCGGCATGCGGGTTCCCACGCTGGTAAAATAGGCTTCCCGCATCATCTCCAGGCATTGCTTTTCGATATTGACATTGCGGGTGACCATCACAATATCCGTCGGAGCGAATTCTGACAAGGCGTGGTTGATCAAGGATGTACAATGCGTGCGCAGGGTAGGGCTGACCTGTATGAAATTGGGATTATCGGAAGTGAGATTATCGGAAGCACTATAGGGTGACACTAATACAATATTCTCCCGTTTGGCAAAATCGGCAGCCTTGCGAATATTATCCCGGCGATAGGGACCGATAATGAGTTGTGCATTGCGTATATCCGCCCGGTTGTTCAGCATGCGATCCACGAGTACAGGACTGGCTTCAGTATCCATCACTGACACATCAAGAGCCAGGCCCTGCCGTTCCAGTTTTTTCATAGCCAGTTGCATGCCAGCATAGAAATTGACGGACCAGGCCGATACATTATTACTGATTTCCCGGTCGTCGTTGGCCAGGCGGTTGGTCAAGAATGGCAGCATTACCGCAATCTGGTAGGAGTCTAGTTTTTTGCCGCTCGTGCGATCAACGGGTAAAGGGATGTCCATTCCTTCCGACGTGATGGGAGGAACCTGTGTTTCGGGAATATTGGTCCACTGGATGGTATCCATTTTCTCTTTGGGGCCCGAATCGATCACGACCCAGCGACCCAGCTCAGGATCGTAAACCCGGGTTCCCTGGATTTCATCGAGAGTGCCGTCTTTGTTTGGTTCGTAGGACGGATCAGTTTGAGCTTTCCGGAAGGCATCGCACCCCATCAGCAGGGGCAGCAAGCACATCAGGAGCCAGAACGCTTTACTCCCACTCGATAGTCGAGGGGGGTTTAGTACTAATGTCATAAACAACACGGTTTATTCCTTTAACATGATTGATGATCTCACTGGACACTTTAGCCAGGAAATCGTAGGGCAGCGGGCTCCATTCGGCTGTCATTCCATCGGTGGAATTGACAGCTCGCAGGGCTACGGCCTGTTCGTAGGTGCGTTCGTCGCCCATAACACCGACCGATTGTACGGGCAGTAAAATGGTACCGGCCTGCCACACCTCGTCGTATAATCCAAACGATTTCAGGTTGCGAATATATATGTCATCGGCCTCCTGAAGTAATCGGACTTTCTCCGGGGTGATATCCCCTAATATACGGATTCCCAAGCCAGGTCCGGGAAAAGGATGGCGACCAACTATATTTTCCGAAATATTCAGTTCGCGACCCACCTTACGCACTTCATCCTTAAACAACATGCGTAGCGGCTCAATAATCTTTAATTTTAATTTATCGGGTAGTCCGCCCACATTGTGATGAGACTTGATGGTCACCGACGGTCCGTGCACACTGACCGACTCGATTACATCGGGGTAAATAGTCCCCTGCCCCAACCAGGCAATGGCCCGGTCTTTTTCCTCCAGCTTGGTGGCCTCCGCTTCGAAAACCTCAATGAAGGTACGCCCGATGGCTTTGCGTTTCAGCTCCGGATTAGTCACTCCTTGGAGAGCCTCGTAGAATTGATCTTTGGCGTCGACACCGACAATATTAAGTCCCATATCTTTATAGGAGTCGAGCACATCCTCGAATTCATTCTTCCGCAACAGACCATTGTCTACAAAGAAACAAACCAGGTTTTTGCCAATGGCGCGGTGGAGCAGCATTGCTGCCACGCTGGAATCTACCCCACCGGATAAACCCATGAGCACGTGCTCATCACCAAGGGTTTGACGTAAATCGGCCACCGTCTGTTCGACGAAGGCAGCGGGGGTCCAGTCACCGCTGCACTGGCAAATATCGATCACGAAGTTTTTCAGCAGGGTTTTGCCATCAAGGCTGTGGGTAACTTCCGGGTGGAATTGCAGGCAGTACACCGGCTGTGGGAAAGCGCCATCTTTTGCTTTAAAGGCAGCTACATCGATGCTTTCGGTACCGGCCAGCAGTTCGAATTGATCGGGCAGTTCCATAATAGTGTCACCGTGTGACATCCAGACCTGCGAATTATCGGGAATATCATTGAGGAGTGGATCGTCCTGATACTGACGAGTCAGCATGGCTTTACCGTATTCCCGTTTATTGGAGGCCTGTACTTTTCCCCCAAATTGTTGGGCGATGTATTGGGCTCCGTAGCATACACCGAGCACCGGGCGTTTCCCGATAAAGGCTTCCAGGTTCGTATGGAGTGCCCGTTCGTCGGTAACGGAAAATGGGCTCCCCGACAGAATTACGCCTTTGTAGGAATCGTCCAGTTCGGGTACTTTATTGAAAGGTACGATTTCGCTGTACACATTCAATTCCCGCACCCGGCGAGCAATCAATTGGGTGTATTGGCTCCCGAAATCGAGGATAAGGATTTTATCGGTCATGCAGCAAAGATAAGCTATTGGCAATATTCAAGGAAAAGCCACAAAGCTAAGAAAAAATAGGCTGGGGAATTTTCATCAGACGCAGATAAAATGGTAGCATTCAGACACGAGCCATAGCGACTGATGCAAATAAATCGAAAAGCCCCCTCCTGCGTGCCGGAAGAACTAGGTTGAGGTTCCCGCCTTCGTCCGTTGCAGAAAAGGTTTCACTCCAAATACACAGCCTGCCGATACCTAAGGTTGAAATGGATTTTACAGGTATACCGCTTCCGAAAAGGTTCGGGCTTCGCCCAACCTTTTCACGCGAGTATATACTCGACTCGAAGTGGTTTGGTGTCCCAGCACGAAGTACTGCGGAGCAAAACCACTTCGTTGTCGGTATATTTGCGATGATTCAATTCATTAAATATTACTTAAAGTACCGGGGGCTATGCATATCTTGCAGTGCGCTACGCGTTTTCTGAAAAACCAAAAGACAAAACTCATGCTACGCAATTTCTGCTTATCGGCTTTGATCTTTTTGTTGGCCGCCTGTTCTACGGTGCCAATCACCGGCCGCAAACAGCTTTCACTGGTGCCTTCCTCCCAAATGATGGCCCTGGCGAATGAGCAATACACAGCGACCATCCAACAAGCCAACCTCTCCGACGACCAATCTGAGGTGCGCAACCTACGTCAGGTAGGTGACCGCGTAATTCAGGCCGTCGAGCAATACCTGGCCGATAATGGCCAAAGCCAATTGACAGAAGGATACAACTGGGAGATCAATCTGATCGAGGACGACCTGGTCAACGCCTGGGCCATGCCCGGCGGAAAAATCGCCTTTTATACCGGGATCATGAAGCTCTTCAAATCCGATGATGAAATTGCCGTAGTCATGGCGCACGAGATTGCGCACGCTATTGCCAGTCACGGTGGTGAACGCATGTCCCAAATGCTCGTAGCTCAGCTGGGTGGTGTAGCCCTCGATGTGGCTCTGGCCGATAAACCACAGCAGACACGTACGCTGGCTCAAGCCGCCTACGGCCTGGGATCACAGATCGGTGTACTCTTACCATTTAGTCGTACTCACGAGTCAGAAGCCGATGAACTGGGTATCTACTTCATGACCATGGCTGGCTATAACCCACAGGCCGCCGTCGATTTCTGGCGCACCATGGCTGCTCAGGGTGGTGCTTCGCCCCCCGAATTCCTCTCAACCCACCCTTCTAATGAAACGCGTATCCGCAACCTGCAACGCCTGGTCCCCATCGCCCGCGAGAAGTACGGACAAGGCCGAAATTAGGAGAATGGGGGAATTGGAGAGTTGGAGAAAGGGTGATTAAAAATCAGGTGAAAGGATCATGGATTTCAATCAATGGTCCTTTTTTTATTTCCTTATACTTACTACCCAGTACCTGATACCAATACCATTGAGCATTCATCATTTAGCATTCAGCATTGAACATTGACTTGCATGACCATCGACGACATTCAAGATGCCATTAAGGAAGCCCGGGCCGACAACCTGTTCCCGGGACGCAAACTACTACTCAAAAAGTCGTGGTTAACGGAAACGGAGCCACCTCTGCTCGCGAAATTAGCCGAACTCGCCCGTGCGGTAGGCGAAATAGATACACAAGTCAAAATACTGGAACGCCTGGTCGAGGTCACGCCCGAGCAACCCGAAAACCACTTCACCCTGGGCTTAGCCTTGCGGCAAAAAGGCAATAATAAGCAGGGGCGCAAACACCTCAAATTAGCCTATGAGGGTAATCCACAGCATCCCGACATCGCTTATGTCTGGGCTCAGGCACTCGAGGAAGACCAACGGTACGAAGCAGCCCTGAAAGTTGCCCAGCGGGCCAATGATCACTTCCCTGATCAACCCGATTGGCTCGCATTGACCGGTGACCTGCTAACCCACCTGGGAAAACTTCGGGAAGCGATTCAATGTTACAACCGGGCATTGCGATTACAACCCGGCGATCCCGCGATCAGCTTTAATGCCTCCCAGGCCGTCTTTCAGCTGGGTCAATGGGGCGATGCCTGGACCCTCTACGATTACCGGTTGATTTTGCGAGACCCGGCAACGCGTCCCGAGACCACCGCTAAACTGTGGGCGGTGGATGAGCCAATAAAAGGTAAGTCCATTCTGGTTTGGCAGGAACAAGGCTTCGGGGATGCCATCATGATGCTGCGCTTCCTGCCGGTCCTGATAGAAGAAGGCGCCAAGGTGCACGTACTGCTCAATGGCCAGCTAACCGATCTGGTAGCCAGTCAATATACCGATGTTTCGGTCCATAACCAACGGGAAAAACCACCCCGGACCAACCTGCAGATTCCCATCATGAGCATCCCCCGTCGACTGGGCCTCGAAGAGCCCGGGCAACTGACAGGAGAAGCCTATTTATCAGTAGAACCGTCTGAGCTTTTGCCGAAAGGCAACACCCAAAAAGTGGGCCTGGTTTGGGCCGGCAACCCCAACCATCCCGATGATCATCGCCGGTCCCTCTCCCCCGCCCTGTTGGAACCATTACTCGACTTGCCTGGCTACTCCTGGTACAGCTTTCAGATCGGCCGCCACACCTGGGCAGAAGAGCACCCAATAATCAAGGACTTACGCCCGAAACTCAAAACCTTCCAACAAACAGCCGAATACCTGAGCCAAATGGACCTGGTCATCAGTGTGGATACGGCAGTAGCCCACCTGGCCGGGGCTCTGGGCATCCCCGTTCACTTGCTGCTCGATTATGCCCCCGACTGGCGCTGGCCACGTACGGGATCCACCACGACCTGGTACGAAAAGCACCGCATCTGGCGACAAGAGTCACCCGGTGACTGGGAGAAAGTGATTCGAAGGTTGACGGCTCATGGTTTACGGTAAACGGAATTGGGGAGACGGAGAATTGGAGAATTGGGGATTTGGGCCAAGGTTGATGGTTTTCCTAATACCTACTACTCTATACCCTATACCCAGACTTAGAGACTTAGAGACTTAGAGACTTAGAGATGTCTAATAAATTGACTATCAAAGCCTTAATTAAAACCTAAAAATTATTAATTAAAAATTATTTCCTCACCGCCTTCGCCACCAAATCCTCCATACGTACATAATCCAGCACCTTCTCGTGGGTAGCTTCCAGCACCACTAAGGGTGCAACGCCGGCCTCGTGGGCTTCCCGCCAACGCAGGGCGCACAGGCACCAATGGTCGCCGGGTTTCAGCCCCGGAAACCGGTATTCCGGACGGGGGGTAGATAAATCGTTGCCCTGTGCCTTGGTAAACGCCAGGAATTCCTCCGTCATCACTGCGCAGACCACGTGACGCCCCTGATCAGCGGGCCCGGTATGGCAACATACCATCGCGATAAAAGCCTGTCATCGGCTCTGTGCTGCAAGTAATTAAGTCTTCTCCGAATACATTTTTTGCCGAAAGGCTCATACATTTAACGTTTTCATAAAGAAACCAGAGTGGGCAGATATTGTTATTAATTCGGATCAATAAAGCCTGTTTGACGTATTTACCGCCAGAGATTCTGATTTTTCCTCGGCAAAAAGTGGCTTTTTACCCTTTTACACGTCTAAAAAACGAATAGCAACTAAAAAACAACACATGGTACAATCAAAAGAAGGATTCCCGAAACAACTGGACGAGCAGTACGAAGACCGGGGTGACCAACACGTGGGCACCGGCCTGAATACACCGCTCCGGAAGGGTGCCTTCGACTTGAGCGACGCTGAAAAAATGGCCATTATCGAGGAGCATTTTGCCGACATTATGCATACCCTGGGGCTGGATTTGAGCGATGACAGTCTGAAGGGAACCCCTCGCCGCGTTGCCAAGATGTTCGTGCAAGAGATTTTCGGCGGGCTGCATCCCGATCGGGAACCACGCATTTCCGTTTTTGACAACAAATACGACTACCGGCGCATGCTGGTAGAAAGAGATATTCGGGTCACCTCGACCTGCGAACACCACTTCCTGCCCATCGTTGGCAAGGCGCACGTAGGCTATATTTCGAGTGGCAAGGTGATCGGCCTTTCCAAGATCAATCGGATCGTGGATTACTACGCTCGCCGTCCGCAGGTGCAGGAGCGGATGACCCGCCAGATCCTGGAAGCACTGAAGGAGGCCCTCGACACCGACGACGTCATCGTCGTCGTGGATGCCAAGCACATGTGTGTACACGCGCGCGGTATCGAAGATACCGAGAGCACAACGCTTACCCTGGAGTACAGCGGCGCTTTTGAGCAGGATGAGGTCCGCAAGGAGTTCATGGAACTGTTGAGATCATAGCTTACCGTTTGTTCTGAGTAAAAAACCCGGTTACCGCCAAGCTTGGCGGTAACCGGGTTTTTATTTAACCGGGGTTATGCTAAATTGAGCAAGTACTCACTCA
>JASBTH010000164.1 GCA_030148525.1 Saprospiraceae bacterium
AGCCGGAATGCCCAGTTCATTGACAAAGGGTGAAATGGGAATACTCCCGCCTGAAGTTCTTTGTTTGATGGGGCTTTCGCCAAAAGCGCGAACCAGGGCCCGGTCCAGCCACAAGCCCACTTCCGAATCGAAGTCGGTGCGGAAGGCAAGATAGGAGGTGCTGCTGGTAAACTGGCAGATACGCTCGTGCAGCAGGCGCTCGCGCGAGGTCGGCTTGCGATCGATCACGTAGTAGCCCTGGTCGATGATATGGTCACGCACCAGGCCTATCAGACGGTCCGGATCACTTTCCAGGACCAGCCGGATGTCGATCTCGGCAATGGCAATCGAAGGAACAATGGTACGGGCTTCGTCGCCCACCCAGCCTGAACTCAATCCCCGAACATTAAGCGACGGATACTGCAGGGATTCCTGATAGGTCGGGGCTACCCCCGTCGCTTTGGCCACTGCCAGTTGGCGGTAATTGATGTAGTCTTCGTCATCCGGTACGGCATCGAGTACAGCTTTCACCTCGTCACTAATGGTTATGCCGTCGTAAAAACCGGGAATGGTGACCCGCTCTCGCTCATCCTTCATGCTCGCAATAAGCTGCGAAAGGCGAACGGCCGGATTGGGCGCCCAATTCCCGTAGTGACCGCTGTGCTGCGGATATTGCGGCCCGTATACCTGGAGGGTAATATCGGAAATACCCCGGGCCCCGAAGGTCAGGGTGGGTTTGTTGGCGATGTGCCGGGGACCATCGAAAATGATGAGCATATCCGCAGCCAATGCCTCTTTATTCGCCCGGACGGCTCGCGGCAGATTTGGGGATCCCAGTTCCTCCTCAAAATCCATGATGACTTTCATGTTAAAGTTGGGCGATTCGCCCCGGTCGTTCACGATGTCAATGGCTGTCAAAAACATATTGACTGCCCCTTTGGAATCAGCCGTACTACGGGCAAAGATGCGCCATTCCGGGTCAATGTCGTCCCCGTCGAGCATGCTCCAGTCCAGGGCTTCCCAGCCACCCTCTTCGGCTTGTCGTTTCAGGGTAGCCTCATAGGGATCCTCCTGAAACCAGAACTCGGGATCGACCGGCTGGCCGTCGACCTGCAGATAGATCAGGACTGTTTTGGCGTCAGCCGCTTCCGTTTTCTTTTCCGCTAATAATAAAGGTGCACCGGGCGTTTCCAGACGGGTAGTAGTAAATCCCCTTTCGGTAAAATGCGACTCGCACCACTCCACATTGCGCTCAATGTCCTCCGGAAAATGCGCATCATTGGGGATGGCCAGCAGTTCTTTTAATTGTGAAAAGGAGGCCTTGGCACTGGCCCAGTATAGGTCATTGGTAGTGGGTTGGGCTTGTAAAGCGACCGCAAGCCCCAAGACACTTAATAAAAGCGTAATTCTTCTGTAGTTGTCCATATTTCTGTTTTTATCACCTATTAGACAAGGTATCATTTTCCTTTTTACAAGAGGAGTTAATGTGTCCGAAGCTTAATTGTGTTAATGGTAGGGGAACGACCTTTAGAACGTACCTAACGGCACTCTTGGGCATCCTGCTGCTCACTCCGCACCGGCTGACGCCGGCGCTACATTAAGGTCGTGCCTAACGGCACTGGTGCAAATAAACGTAAATGATTAAGAAATTTGATTCATAGGGTATCAATAATTGTTTTGCGTTCCGGGTCAGGCTGTTGGGACCTTAGCCGTGCCCCGTAAGTCGTCAATCGTTTACCGTCCCTGCCCGCCGAAGCCCATGAGGGCGAAGGTGGGACTGCCCGCCATAGCCCGACCTGCCCGCTGGAGCTTCAGCGAAAGTGGGAAAGGGCGAAGGCGGAACCGTTAGCCGTCAATCGTCTCACCCGGGCTCTACGCTCGATGCCCGATGCTCTACGCTGACTAGCGCAAAATAACCAAGTGAAAAATATCAATGCAACCCAGCAAATCCCTCCTGCCCCGCCCGCCATAGCCCAACCTGCCCGCTGGAGCTTCAGCGAAAGTGGGAAAGGGCGAAGGCGGAACCGTTAGCCGTCAATCGTCTGCCGTGAACCGTTTTCTACACCTCCCGTATCACCGCCAACGCCTTATCGATCTCTTCCTTCTGATTGTAGATGTGGGTGCTTTGGCGCAAGCCATTGTCACCGGCTGCCCGGGGTTGTAGCTTGTGCCGTTGCCACATCTTATTTTGCAGCTCAGTCGGGGTGATGCCGTCGACCAGATAGGTGGTGATACCGGCACACATGTCGGGATGAACCGAAGACACGATCTTCACCTTGTCCATCTCTTGCAGGCCGGCCCGCAGATAGTCACCCAACTCCTTGATCCGGCCGATCACCTTATCGGAACCAATTTCGTTGTGGAAATCAACGGCTGCTTCCAGTCCAACGATCAGCGACACATTGCCCGTGCCGCGCTGCGTGAGGCGCAGGCCGTGGTCCTCTTCATTATCCCACTGGTAGCTGGCAGCCACCGTCCAGACATCTCCCACCACATCCTTGCGCACGTACAGGATCCCGTTGCCGGCCGGCGCCAGCAGCCATTTATGTAAACTGGAGTAGTAGGCATCACAACCAATATCCTGCACATCAACCTTTACGTGTCCCACTGACTGGGCACCATCGATAATAGTGAAAATACCCCGCCTCCTCGCCTCCTGGCAAATTTCCTTCACGGGTAATACTACGCCATAGGTCGAAAGGATATGGGGTACCGCAATAACGCGGGTCTTGGGCGTGACCAGATCGAAGATGTTGTCTACGATCTCCTGCGGATCATTGGCGGGAATGGGGATATGTGCTTGCTTGTAGGTAAGGCCATAGCGTTTCGCAGCCGTACGCCAGCCGCCAAAGCCCCCTCCGTGCTCCTGATCGGTATTGATAAACTCATCGCCCGGCTTAAAATCCAGTCCGTTCGATATGTAGTTCATACCCATGGTTGCATTCTGGATCAGCGCAATCTCTTTGTAATCACTCGCGTGGATCAGTTTGGCAATCTTCGTACGCAGCCCGTCAAACCCCTGATAGCCCTGCAGCAGCAGGGGCCCATTGCCCTGGTAGTCGCAATGGGCAATACGCACCACGTTATCCCGCATATTGTCGAGCACCGCGTGCAATACCCGCGAGGGCTGTGCGCCCATGGTGCCGGTATTGAAATAGGCCTCATCGGCCGGCATAGGGAAAGCAGCCCGCAGGGCTTTCCAGTATTCATCACCACTGAGTCGGGTGGGATCAGGCAGTGGCATATTCTTTTTGGCGGAAGCCGGGGTTACCCCCAAAAAAGGAATGGTAGCAGCCGCAGCTGTGGTACGGTTCAGGAATTTTCGTCGGTCCATAGTTTGTCGTTTTTTCATACGGTAGCAGATAAAATAGTGAATTCTTAGACAGGATGCTCAGGATTGAAAAGATTGCCTGATTCTTTATGATAAACAACATAAATTGTTGTTCGGAGAGCACCCTGCCAAACTCCTTACCTATGATCAAAGATGATCTTACTTACCAGGTAATTGGCTGTGCTATGAAAGTGCATCAAACCCTAATCCTGATCCCGACATTTTCCCTATCTTAAACGTAAAAATTTAAACTATGAACCGACTGTTTTTCCTATTCGCTGTTTTACTTAGCAGTACGATAACCATGGCCCAGGGTGGCCTGACCTACCAACAGCCACCGGCCGAGATCAAAGATCTGGTCGATGCCCCCCTCGCCCCCACTGTCTTGATCGATTCAGAGGGAGAGGATGTCATTCTGCTCTACCGCGATGCGTACAAATCGATCGCCGAATTATCCGAAACCGAGATGCGCCTGGGCGGATTACGGATCAATCCCGTAACCAACATCGGCAGCCGGACGACTTACTATAATAATGTCAAACTGAAAAAAGCATTCTCGGACGATCTGCGCGAGGTCGAAGGGCTCCCCGATAATCCCCGCCTGTCCAATTTTGCCGTTTCGCCCGATGAATCCATGGTCGCCCTTACTAATACCACGGCCACGGGTGTGGAAGCCTGGATCCTCGATGTGGAAAAGGCGGAGGTCAAACGGGTTACCGAAGATAACCTCAACGCAAACGTCGGCAGTCCCATCGAATGGCTGAATAATGAAAGCCTGTTGGTGAAAGTGCTGCCCGAAGATCGCAAGCCGCTCATCGATACCGACTCCGCCGTACCGACCGGCCCAACCGTCTCGGTCAGCTCCGGTGAAAAAGCACAGAACCGAACCTATCAGGATCTGCTGAAAAATCCGGTAGATGAGGCCAACTTTGCAACCCTGGCC
>JASBTH010000183.1 GCA_030148525.1 Saprospiraceae bacterium
CATGGAAAGCAACCTGGGTTTCGAGAGCATACTGGTCGGATGGGAAAGCACCGGCCTCCATAATGACTTTGAAGCGTTTATCGGTCGGTCGGTAGAAACTTACCAGCATGAGATGGAGATTCACCGTAAGGGTGTTCATTACGATCACTTCGGAAGGGGAGGCCCCCACGATTGGGGCCAGATTTCGTGATAGTTCTTCGTGGTATTTGAGCCAGGGTGTATCTCCCTCGAAGAAACCATCGATCCCCAAAGCTGACCATCGGTTCAGCTCCTCTTGCATGACCGGCTGTACTCCTTTTGACTGGAGTCCCAGGGAATTTCCGCAAAAATAAATTACGTCTTCACCCTCGTGCTGTGGAAAGAGGAACTGCTCTTTATAGGCGCGCAGTGGATCGGCTTGATCCATAGTACGGGCAAACTCCGGCGTAGCGTCAAAGTTTAAATCTGGCATTTGGTTAAGCTTTTCTTCAGGGGGGAAGTAAGCCTTGAACGCCCTAAATGTAGGGACAGTTCGGCAAGTTTCGGCAGAATTGTTAAAATAATATACAGAGAAGCCGTTTGAATGCAAGATTTGGTATTTTATAGATCATAACAAAAATCAATGACTATGAACATTCGATCTTTTTTTCTCTTTGGATTGCTGGTATTTACCGGCAGCATGTACGGACAGTCACTATTGGGGGCCTGGGAAGCGATACTGCCGGGCGACAGCATTCGTTCGGTGGTAATCATTACCGATGGGTATCAGGTGGCGACACAGTATACCACCGATGGCCGCTTTAAATCAACCAACGGCGGATCGTGGAGCCTTGAGGGCGATCAAATGACCGAAGTCGTGGAATTCGATACCGAAAACCCCGATCGGGTGGGCTCCGAAGTGACCTTTACTATTAATTTGACGGATGAGACGCTGTCCGTTCCGGATGGTCCTACCTGGACACGGATCGACGACGGTACTCCCGGCGCACTTAACGGTGCCTGGTTGATGTCGGGCCGTAAGCGTGACGGTGAGATCCAATCACGCGACACCAATCGCCCCCGCAAGACGATGAAGATACTATCCGGCACTCGTTTTCAATGGATTGCCTACAATACGGAGACCAAGCAGTTCAGCGGCACGGGCGGTGGTACGTATACGACGGAAGATGGCAAATACACGGAGAATATTGAATTCTTCTCCCGTGACGACAGTCGGGTAGGTGCTTCTTTGGAGTTCGATTACGAATTGATCGACGGAGCGTGGCACCATTCCGGACTGAGCAGTCGCGGACAGCCATTGTATGAGATTTGGTCGATCCGGGAGAAATAGTTCCTGAGAGGCCGGATAGTTTTCGGAAATGTAAGCGGTATGACTAAAAATGGTGATGCCATCTAGGATGGCATCGCGGATGGCATCCGTTTTTGTCGGCTATCTTGCTGATTGTGGAAAACTTCGAGATGCCATCCTGTTTTTTTACTGCTTCACCAGCCTCCTCGAAAACACCACGCCCTCACCCTCAAAACGGATCGCATACAACCCCCTGGGCCATTGCGACAGATCAATCTGATTATCACCACGCCAGATGTTCTCGGATATTTTCACGCCCGATGCATTCCAGACTGAGACGTGCCAGGTGCCATAGGGTAGCCCTTTTACCGTAACCTGCCCGACAGTGGGATTTGGATATACGTCTACCCGCGAAGCGATGGTCAACGGATCTATTCCCGTGGTTTGCACCAAAGGGTACAAATTGCAGGTCATTTCATCAAAGTAGGTGAGTCGGTTGGGGATAGCCCGTGTAATAAGATCGTAATCACTCTGACTGATGCGATCTCGACGATGGCGAACCGCCAGCCAGGGAAGCAGGCTTTCGGCAATATCCTCCCGGGTAGGATTGTCCTGGGCGTAAGTGCTAATAAAGGTCGGATCCATTTGCTGGGCCAGCTTCCAACCCTCCGACCCGGCGTGATCGGCATCCAGAGAAGTGTGGGCGGCTTCGTGTACGAGCGTTTCCTCCAGAATACCATCTCTTTCGTAGAGGGCCGACTGCCCGGTATGAATGAGCAGTGATCGGTTACCACCTCCGAAGGGTTCGACCCCGGCATGAATCCACAGGGCATCCACGTCTTTGCGAAAGCAGGTCGGCAACTGGCCAACGGTGAAACCGTATTTTTGGGCGATAACCCGGGCCGAATCCACGCTGCCGAATTCCTGGTTGATCTGAGCTTCCGTACGAAGTCCATCGTCCCATATAATCTCAAAAAGATAGGCGGTAATTGTGGTCCAGCCTGTCTGACGGCGATCGTAGACCAGGCGGCTATCCTGACCGATGTAGGTGACTGACTCCAAAGCGGATGGATCATCGGCCGTAATAATATCCGGGTCGAAGAAGATGGTCCCTGAGTACGGTGGTTGGCACCAGGCCGTAAGCGCCAGCAACGAAAAACCAACCGTGAGTAGAAAGGACTTCATCAGGTAGAAGGTTATGCCCTATAAGATCGTAATTTTTTAACACTCTGCAACAGTAAAATCACAGAACGTATTTTTCAAACATACGTTCCAGCGCTTCTTTTGGATCTGAACACAGGCCCGGATGCAGAGGAGAAGGCTGAATGACCGTACTGCGTGGAGCCGTCAGCCATCGGAATCGACTGGCTGAATCCTGAGCAGCAATGGGGCCTCCCTCCGGGTCGCCTGCGCTGATCAATTGCCAAACCTTCAGATAGGAGTCGATCTCCTCCAGGTCGATATCTTTTTTGCCGGAAGGCAGAAAAGCCAGGATACGCTCCCGGTCCAGCCGCAAACGCAAGTCCAGGTAATTTTTGCGCCGGCAGTACAGGATCACCCCTACGTTCAGGCATTCGCCCCGCTCCACGTAGGGAACGATTCGTATCACCGAGTATTCGTAGACGTGTTTATCGGGCATCAGCTGCTTCTTTGGTGAGTGTATCCAGTTGCTCAAGCCGCATAGTCAAATACTCCAGATATATTGTTCGCTTATCATCCGGCGACAGATCACTGCCTTCCTCCGCCAGAAAGGTATCGGGAATGACTGATATAATGCCCCTGAAAACCTCCTCCGACAAGGCATTTCCTATTTCCTCCCTCGCTGCCTCTAACTCACTGGCCCGGGGAAGCAGTACATGCTCTTTAACCATCGGGAACCTCCGGCGCGCATGGGCATGGTAGTCACCCCAATTATGGTGAAAATACAGGCTGGCCCCGTGATCGATCAGCCATAACTCCTTGCGCCAGTTTAGCAGATTGGTGTTGCGGACCGTACGGTCAATATTAGTGATCAGGCTATCCAAAAGTACGATCTTTGAGGCTTCCAGAGGATCGGCAATCGAGGCTACCGGATCGTAGGTAATGGCCCCCGACAGGAAATGCAGTCCCAAGTTCAAGCCCACACTAAAGCGCAGCAGATCCTGAATTTCCTCATCGGGCTCCGAGCGGGCAAAGGAGTCATCCAGGTCCATAAAAACCAGCTCGGGTACTCGCAGACCGATCGCCCGGGCTAGTTCACCACCGATCAGTTCGGCCACCAGTGCTTTGGTGCCCTGTCCGGCGCCGCGAAACTTCAACACGTAGGAAAACTCATCGTCGGCTTCAACAATTGCCGGCAAAGACCCTCCTTCGCGCAGGGGGTGCACGTAGCGAACCACTTCAACCGTTCGGATTTCTGGTGACATGGGGTGAAGATACGGTAATTATCAGCTTGCCAAATACTACCACTTCCGGTACCAACTCACACCAAACCAAACTGTATGGTCTGGAGTACCCGACAAAAAGCCATCCGTCCGGATATCACAACCGACTTCCAGCTTATTATTGTCGGTAAAGGCATAGCCTATCGTCGGCACCAGGCGTACTTCGAGGTCATACCGGTCGGTCTGGAAGACATTCAGGTACTCGTGGTTAATTTTAAAGTAGGCCTCCCTTGGATCCACCTCCTGCCCGTTCAATGGCAGCTCCGTAGCAATGCGATAACGAAGGCGCCACTGGGGAGCCCTTCCGGAACGAAATGTCTGATCAGATGCCAACCGATGCGCCAACCGGATCGACGGCAGGGTCTGCACGATAGTGAACTGTTGAATGCTGCGGTGAGCGGTGTATTCAGGGTGGACGCGAATCAAATATCCGCCGGCCAGGGAGTTATTCAATCCCACTTTCCGGGCAAAAAGGAGGGAAAAATCGGAAAGCCCGTAGGAAAATGCATCCTCGTCGAATACTTGGCGCGACTCCCACTTCAGGTTGGCCTTCCAGTCATTTTCCAAACCAATATTCGCATTAACCGAAGGCAGGGTTCCCCACTGCACATTATCCTGGGCTGATACCGCAATCCCTATACTTAACAGCAACAACAAACAAAGGTGACGTCTAATACTCAAGGTTATCGATGTTTCTCAATACAATACGGGCCGTCTTCGTCTTCGTTCCCGTGTGATCAAAGGTCACTTCGTACAAGTGGGTACCACCAGAGTCTTTACCCTTCACGATCAATTCGTAATTTGTGGTATAAGGTGCCGACTGATTCCCATCGCGGATCAAAGCCAAAAGGTCTTCCGGCTCACCCAGATACTGAATCTGCACTTTGCGGACTCTGTGCGAATTATAGGTTTCCTCCAGGTCTTTTTCAATAGCCTCCTGTACCTGCTGCGGCAACTCTTTAAACCGGCACTGGATCTCTATATCCTCCAGCTCACCCAGCGTATCAAATTCAATACTATAGCGTTGCCCTTGCCACTTGAATTTAGCCTCTATGGCATCATCAAGGGCATCATCTTCATAGTACCATTTGATCCGGGCTCCCGATTCCAGTTGTTGGATGTACTTTTTGGCGGAAGCCGGAACCTCCTGCTCCTTCAACCGAAACTCTCGTTCGTATTTCGTTTGCCCGTACCCATTGGTGTGCCCCACACCTAGTAGGAGGAGCACTAGTATGAACAAACCAATGGATTGCCTCTTTATCGTATTCACTCGTTTTGCGATTCCTTTTAATTTATAACGCCTTTCGGCAAAAATTGCTCACTTGATGACCTTTTCGTTGGTTTCGCGATACATTCATAATTCCCGGTCAAAGAGGAATTAGCTAACTTAAATACTCTGTAATCTAAGTTATTTGAAAGTATGGGTAGGGCATTTTGGCAAAAGACAAGGCGCGAGAAGGGAGCATCCGTACGGACGCGACCGACGAGCAACGAAGTATTTTGCCGAGAGGCACAGCCATAAATCAAAGTTACTTAGGTTACAGAGTATTAAATATGCTAAAGCAAAAAAACACCTATGAAATCACTGTACACGTCCTCTCTTTGTTTGTTTTTGTCCTTCTGTGTCTGTGCTCAGGGCCCTGCCCTCCGCGAAGCTATCCGACTCGACCAGGCCGTCGACACCTACGGTGCAACGGGTGAAGGCGTCGTCGTCGTTATGATAGACCGCGGGATTGATTACCGCCACCCTGACTTTATCGATGACGACGGTAACACACGCATCGCCTATATCTTCGATATGCTCAATGATTCGGGGGCCAATGCTCCGGGCAATCCCTACGGGGTGGGCACCATCGTCACCCGTGACCAAATCAATGCCTCCCTTGACGCGGGCGGTGCTCCCCTGACTAATGACCGGGGCGGACACGGTACGGCCACTACGGGCATAATGGTGGGCGACGGATCCGGCACCAATGACCGCATTTATCAGGGGGTTGCACCCGAAGCGACCATTATCAGTATCAAAATTTCCCAGGATCCCTTCCCGCCCTTCGCCGGTCAACCCGGCCAAAGCGGGGCTTTTAACGCTGGTAATATTCCAATTGCCCTGAATTTTGCCCACGATAAGATCACCGAACTGGGCATGCCCTCCGTCACGCTAATGAATATTGGCTCCATCGGTGGCCCCACCGACGGTACCAGTACGGTATGCCGGGCCATCGACGACTACGTGGAGCAGGGTCACCCCTTCGTTTGCGGAGTAGGCGACGATGGCGGTGCCGACAACTACGCCAGCACCAGCATCAGCCAGGGTGAAACGGTGGAACTGCTAGTAGAAAAAGGCCTCGCCGGTAACCTCCGCCTGGACCTTTGGTACTCCGAAGACGATCGCTTCACCGTTTCCATCGAACGACCCGACGGTACCGTTGAAGGTCCCTTTGCCCCGCCTGCCGGTCCCAATGGGGTAGCTGACCAGACGCTGGGTGACATCCGCTTATTTCACCGTGGAGCCAACCAGGCTTTTTTTGGTGCTACCTCACCACGCCGCGAACTTCTCATCGACAATCAGGGTGTACCGGGTACCTACAAGGTTATCCTGGAAGGTACCACCATCAACGGCGACGGCGTCTTCCAGGCAACCCTCAATCCCTCGCGCTCCAACAACGGTAATCAATTCGGCTCATTCGTGGTAGAAGGCCACAGCATCAACGATTACTCCAGTGCCACCAAGGCAATCTCTCCGTCGGATTACGTAGTTACCACCTCCTGGACCAACCAGGCAGGAAATACCTTCGGCCCCATGGGAAGTCAGGGTGCTCCCGGTGAGTTATGGCTCGGAGCCAGTGCGGGGCCTACGCATGATGGTCGCCTGGGTATTGACTTTGCTACGCCCGGTGAATACGCTATTGGTGCCTACGCTCCGGGATCGCGTTACGCTTTCTTTGCTAGTAATATCGTCGAGAACAGCAATGGCCTGTACGGCGTCCAAAATGCCGTAAGCGCCTCCGCACCGGTCGCCACCGGCATCATCGCCCTTATGCTCGACCTAAACCCCAACCTCAATCCCGACGAGTTGCTGGACCTGCTGCACCAATCTTGCGTGGAAGACAGCTTCACCGGAAGTGTTCCCAATAATGATTGGGGCTACGGAAAGTTAGACGCACTCCTGGCTCTGCAAAATGCCGATCGCACAGTCGGCACTGTGAATCAGATCACTCCCGTTTCCGAAGTACAGGTATTCCCCAACCCGACCAGCGACCAGCTGACTATCCGCACCAAGGATGCTTCCCTGCTCCAACGGATCGAAATGTACAACAGCACCGGCCAACGCGTACTGCTGCGCAGCGGCCTCCAGTCGCGCCAAGAGCAAATCGGGGTGGCTACTTGGGTGCCGGGCATGTATTCGGTGGTGGTCTATCGCAACGGGGAAGTACCAATGGTGGGAAAAGTCGTTATTCGGTAGACGGTAGACAGTAGACGGTAGACGGTTAAGTTGTTTTCTTTCTATTGACCTTCAAAATCAGGAGACCTGAATTCTGTCTGCTTCTATACCGACTTGAAGTGGTTTGGTGGCCCAAACCACTTCAAGTCGAGTATATACTCGCGTGAAAAGGTTGGGC
>JASBTH010000185.1 GCA_030148525.1 Saprospiraceae bacterium
GATGGAAAAAACGTGTGGCATTTTGGCGAAAGCCAGGATCACGTCCAGTGAGGTTTCGCAAGCATCCGCTGGGTTGGTTCCGCGGAATAATTCATCAAAAAGAACTACTAGCTTTTTATTTGTCCGGGCGCTAGAGTGGACTTTTTTAACCCGGTCCACTTCACGAATGAAATGACTTTGCTGACCGGCGATGTTGTCGGGAAGGTTGATGGTCGTGAACAGGCCATCCCAAATGCTGGTTGCCATCGATTTGGCGGGTACCGGGAACCCCAGGTGGGCAAGGTAGGCACAAATACCGAGGGTTTTTAACAGGGTCGACTTGCCGCCCATGTTGGAACCAGTCAGTATCCAGATGTGTTTTTCCGGGTCGTACTTAACCGAGTTCCTTACAGGAAGATTGATTCGGGGATGCCCCATCTCGGTGATACTGAAAGCAGGTTGTTCATGGTATTGGGGAACTGACCACCCGGCCTGCCGGGCATATTCGGCGACTGCCCGCAGGGCATCCAGCTCACAAATCACATCCAGTATGGCCCGTACCCCCTCCTTTTGCTGTTGCCGGAATAGCACATCGGCCGGAGACATCAATTCCGGTGGTGGGAAGGTCTTGGGAGATTGTTTGAGGAGCCTCTCCCCCATTCGCCCACTCTCCCTCTCACCCTTTCTCCCTTTCCCTCATTCTCCGCTGGAGTCTCCAATTAGTGATAAGGAAGGCAAGACCGACCAGAACAAACACGATCCCCTTCCAAACGAAACTCCAGGACTCATCAAAGAAACGCACAATAACGAGGGTTACGATAAACGCCAGGCCCGCGTTAACATGGAAAAGACTATTGCGCCGCAAACCATCGGCGAGGAAGACGAGTCCGATACCGGCCCCTACCCCATTCATCCAGAGGAGGCCCGCAGTTTCGTTTATTTGTTCCCGGCAAAAAATATAGATCAGTATGTATACTGGAAATCCCAGTACTGCCCAGGAGCTATATGACCTTTTTGCCGAAAGGCTACCCCCCGAAAAGATAGAGAAAGGAATAAGGAAATACAGCCAACCAAGGACAAAAACCAACATAGCCATTCCGTTCCAGAAAGCACTGCCGGAGGGAGCCTTTGCACCTTGAAACCAGTGTACCCATTGCAGGGGTTGGTGATCCAGACCAAAGGTCAAAACCAGCACCATAAGGTACACCCCGAACAGAGGCAAGAATTGAAAGGGAAATAAAAAAATAGAATCCCGACCTTCCAGTTTTTGGCCCCAGCCAATAAAAAACGGAAACAACAGGGAGGTTCCCAGAATTCCGAACAGGGTGGTATCCATTTCCACGCAGGACATCCATCCGATCAGAGTGGACAGAAAGAACATCCATTCCAGCAAATTCTTGCGTACCAGATGGTCGGGTTTCCGCATGTACAGGATGAGATGGGGCACGCTGAGCAATAAAAGCCCGAATACCCACCCCGACTGTACGTATCCGTCCTGAAGGGCGTAGGCTGCAGTTCCCCCCAGGTACAGCAAAGCACAGAGACTAGAGCGCAATGCGTACAATAGCGGAATACTCAGCAACAACCAGGCCAGCACGAAGGGCGCGGGCTCGGTCATGATGCGGTAGGTCTGCGCAATGAGTCCCAGGGAAGCAGCCAGCATGAGCATGAGAAAGGCTGACCCGCTCTCGCGCCAGGCCACCTGATCGGATCTGCGAAATAAAGCCCACCCGAACACAGCCAGGCCCAGTAAGAGTGGAAAGAGGCTGATCAGGGTACGTAAAGATTGACCAAAATCCGACCAATTATAAGCTACGATCAAGATCAGGCCGCTACCCACCAATAAGGCTGCCAGGCCACTCAGAAGCATGAAAGCCAATGAGTAAGCTGGTTCTTCGTCTTCCTCTTGGTAATGACGATTGATGCGTTCGGCCTGGTCGGATGTGATCCAGTCACGAGCTACCCATTTGGGGATTTCCTTGCGCAACCATTCGGTTTCTTCCCGGGCCATAAGGTGGGTTTGACAGGGATAAGTTGTACTTTTGAAATTCGCCCAAAAGCATACTGTTAAACCTGAAAGTACGATGCAAAAGCCGATTATGCAACCTGGCAGTCTTCTGGCAGGGCTCCTGATCCTCCTCGGAAGTCAGGCGCTTTCTGCCCAACGCCAGGACCTCTCCTTTTGGGAACCTGCCGATACTTTTCACCGCCAACGTTTTACATATCTGGCCGGAGGATCAGCCCTGGCATATACCGGCACCACGATCGGACTCTACCACATTTGGTATAAAGACTATCCTCAGGGGCGCTTTCGCATCTTCAATGACTGGGGGGAATGGGAGCACGTAGATAAGGCCGGGCACTTGATTACGGCATACGCCGAAAGCTACCTGGCCTATAAGGGCGCCCGGTGGACGGGTATGCCTCGCCGCAAAGCCGTATGGTTAGGAGTCGGCGTGGGCACCCTCCTGCAAACAACGGTGGAAGTAATGGACGGCTTTTCCCAGCGTTGGGGTTTTTCCGTTCCCGATGTAATTAGTAATACGGCCGGAACAGTACTATTCGCAGGCCAGGAACTCCTGTGGGAAGAACAACGCATATTTCTGAAGGTCTCCAATTCCCGCCCCAATTATTCCGATGCGCTCATTTACTCCCGCCAGGACGAGTCGAAGGTGTCCACGGTCCGGACGGCGGCTCATGATCTCTACGGCTCCAACTACCTGGAGGCTTTTATTAAGGACTACAACGGGATGACCGTATGGGCTTCCGTAAATCCAAATTCCTTTGTGGGTGATCGCAGTCCCCTGCCCGATTGGCTGAATATTGCCGTAGGGTACGGAGCTAATAATGTCTACGGTGCCTATGGCAACGGTTGGACCGACGATGATGGGACCACCTACTCCCTGAGTCACCTCCCGCGACAACGGCAATGGTATTTGTCGTTAGATATTGATACCGGCCGTATCCCCACCGATAGCGATTTTCTAAAGACGGTTTTCTCGGTAATACGATTCATAAAAATTCCGGCTCCCACCCTGGAGTGGCGTACGGGAGAGACAGCCAGGTTTCACTGGTTATACTGGTAGCTATTTCGGCACGGAAGCGGCTTTTTTCCTGCCAGAGTGCTTGATTTTTTGTTTGCGGGCACGTATCCGTTTGGGACCATACCACAGCCAAATCCCGGTGATAATCATAACCGATAAGCCGATACCAAGTACATTCATACTGACCAGTTTGAATGAATCGGAGATAATGGATCCGTCGTGGAGTTGTTCGATAAAATCGGAATACCGCTTATCAATCGACAGAATGGAGCCGGTTGTTCCATCGATCTGCACTTCCCAGTAGCCTTCAGTAAACAGTACTTTGGTCATTCCTTTAGATGGGCGTACATCTAACCGATCGATCTCGTTACCCGATTGCGTGGGGTGTTCAGCATACAGGGCTTCGCGGGCCAGCTCGGCCAGTTGATCGAGGGGCAACCAATCGACCAGATCCGCAGAGGCTCCTTTTTGCGAGGGGGGCTGAATCCAGGCAGCATCTTTTTTCCAGCCTAACAGCAATCCGGTAATAGCACTCATTACCAGTATTACAGCCAGGGCAATACCAATGTATTTGTGGTAGACCCGGAATTGCCGGACAGACCTTACCAGGCCTTTTGTGTTTTTGCGTTTGCTCACCGTTTGTTGTTTTTGTTTTTGCGTACCGTCCTTTTTCGGAAAACCACTTTTCCACCTGTATTTTTTGGCACGATTATTGTATATTAGTCACCCGTGATGTGTTATGTACATTCTTAGCTCACGAATATGCAGTTTGCTCGCCGGTTTCCCTAGCCGGCGGGCTTTTTTTGATATGCCATTGACAGCTGCACGACGCCCGCTCAGGCAGGCTGATAGGCAATATGGAACAGGGCATCACCTTGCGTTACCACGGGCATGTTGGAATGACCAATAATATGCCCGGTTTCATCGGCGCGCAGGGGAGTACACTCCAATCCGTAGGGGTCAGAAATCGAACCGATGGGCTCCCCCTTCGCAACCATTTGCCCAGAACCCTTTGTCCACTGAAAAATGCCGGCCTGCGGTGCACGCAACCAACTCGATTTCAGATAATGCCAGGAAGGCTGATCGGGCGGTAATGTCCCCGGTAACATGTCTTGATGAATGAGTAATCGCCGCAACCCATTCAAGGCGTTAGCAATGGAATAATCATCCAGTCGAAGGTTTTCTCCACCCTCAAATACCAGGATCCGTTTTCCTTTGTCCTGTGCGTATTTACGCAATGATTTACTGATAGTTTTTTTTGCCAATATCTGTGGTGCTTTGAAAGCCATTGCCAGCTCCCTGGCTACCTCGTCACCAGCGGTATATCGTATCTGTGGAAAATTGTAGATGGATCGCCCTCCTGTGTGAAAATCCACCCCAAAATCAACTTCCGGAATGATTTTCTTACTTATGATGCGGGCCACCCGGGAGGCCAGGGAGCCACGTAAGGAACCGGGGAATGAACGGTTAACGTCCTTGCCATCGGGAACTTCCCGGGAAAAATTGATAAACCCATATACATTTAATACAGGTATCGCAATGATGGTTCCCCGCTGAATAGTCCGGAACATATCACTGGCAATGGCCTGACGCACGATCTCCACCCCATTTACCTCATCGCCGTGTACCCCTGCCAGAATCAAAGCCGTAGGGCCATCGATAAGCGAACGATATACGTGCGCTCTGATCAGGATTTGATTACCCGTTGGTATTCGTCCCACCGGAATTTTAATGACCTCGTTAGCGCCCGGAAGAATTTCCGTATTATGAATTTTCACAAATAGTTCATTTAGTCCCAATGTGGGCGTTAAAGGCCCGATGTCGTTTTTCTGTAAATTTGATTATCGCCCCCGCTACGTCGACCTTAGTTACTCCCTCTATCCCCTCCAAACCGGGCGAGGCATTCACCTCCATCACCAGGGGGCCCCGTCTCGACTGAAGAATATCCACACCGGCCACATCCAGTCCCATAACCTGGGCTGCCTGAATTACGGCTTTCTCCTCTTCCTTTGACAAACCGATCCGCTGCGCCTTTGCTCCGCGGTGCAAATTAGACCGGAATTCACCCGGCTGGGCCTGTCGCTTCATAGAGGCTACCACGCGTCCACCTACTACCAGTGCCCGAATATCAGCACCGTGGGATTCGGCAATGTATTCCTGGATGAGCACGCGCTCGTTGAGTTTTTGAAAGGCTTCAATCGTGGCTTCGGCCGACCGCATATTGTCGGCCAGCATGACCCCTACGCCATGTGTACTCTCCAATAATTTAATGACAACCGGAAAGCCACCGAGCAGATCGAGCACATCCTCCAGTTCAGAACCGCTGGTAATGAAAGCGGTACCCGGCACCTTCAAACCAGCTCCGGCCAGACGCTGCAGGCACCGAAGTTTGTCGCGAGCCTGCAACAGGGCGTGTGCCCGGGTGACCGTATACACTTTAAGCAATTCAAACTGGTGAATAAGGGCTGCCCCCAGTGAAGTTACCGAACTGCCGATACGGGGAACGATAGCATCAAGGGAGGATAAGGGAAGGCCATCAAAAAAAATTTCTGACCGTTCACTATCCACTAAGTACTGGCACCGGGTATGATCAATAACCATCATTTGGTGACCACGCCGCATCCCCGCCCGGTACAAGCTCCGGGTAGAATACAATTGGGGACCACGGGAAAGAATACCTATTTTCATAAAAGTCACTGAAGGCGTTCCTGAAATCGCGTGGGAGTTAGTACGGGCTATGTATATTCGCACCACGCTCCGACCTGAGCCTGTATTCAGTAGCGAACACAGCCGGTCAGGCAAGATGCTAAATCTTTCCCGCTTAGAAAAGAAGCTCATCACTTATGGCCACTACTACCGCTCTTAACAACCCCCGGACCCTCAATGCCTGGGCCTTTTTCGACTGGGCCAATTCGGCCTTCGCCCTGGTGATCACAGTAGCCATTTTCCCGGCTTATTTCATTGAGGTTACCAACGATTCGATCAATATCGGAACCATTACCACCAGTAACTCGGTTCTGTACGCCTTTGCTATTTCCGGATCCTACCTGATCATTGCTTTGTGTTCGCCCCTGTTGTCAGGCATAGCCGATTATGGAGGTCGCCGGATGTTCTTTATGCGTTTCTTTACCATTTTGGGATCCGCTGCCTGCCTGGCACTTTTCTTTTTCCAGGGAATGGAACAACTTTGGTTCGGAACGGCCATGTTTATGCTGGCTATGATCGGCTTTGCCGGAGGTCTGGTCTTCAATAATGCCTATTTGCCGCTGATTGCAACGCCTGACCGCTACGACAGGGTCAGTGCGCGTGGATATGCTTTTGGTTATATCGGTAGCATCATCCTGCTGGTTACATGCCTGGTTATCATACAGTTTGCCGACTCCCTGGGGCTGCCCGGGGGTACGTTCCCGGTCCGGTTGTCATTCCTGCTGGTTGGTGTATGGTGGTTAGGGTTCTCCCTGATCCCCTTTCGGCGTTTACCAAAGGATGAACGAGTCCGTCGGCCGCGGATAATTCAAAAGGGGTTTGAAGAGCTTAAGCTGGTCTGGGCTTCCGCCAAAAAACAAAGAGACCTGCGTTTTTTCCTCGGGGCCTTTTTCAGTTTTATTGCGGGCGTACAGACAGTACTGTTTCTGGCCGCTACCTTTGCGGAAAAAGAGTTAGATTTTGGTACTTCCCAACTGATTCTCCTCATTTTATTACTGCAGATCCTGGCGATTGCCGGGGCCTATTTGTTTGCTTTTGTTTCCGACCGGCGAGGAAATAAATACTCCCTGACGTGTATGCTAATCATCTGGACGTTGATTTGCGTAATCGCCTATTTTGTCGATGGTAAAGGCCCTTTTTTCGCACTGGCTGCCGGCGTGGGCCTGGTCATGGGCGGCATTCAATCAGTGGCTCGTTCTACCTATTCCAAGCTCATTCCCGAAAAAACAGAAGACACCACCTCCTATTTCAGTTTTTACGATGTACTGGAAAAAGTGGCCATTGTCATGGGGACGCTCCTTTTTGGCTTTCTGGACCAAATTACTGGTTCTATGCGGATCAGCATCCTGGTGCTTTCCCTGTTCTTTATGGTGGGAATGCTCTTATTACGCCCCGTCAAGATTCGGTAGGGGAGCCACCGGCCTATCTCTAATCAAAAGTGTATCTTTCCGCAAACATCGATCCATGCAGAAATGGCTGTTTGCCCTGAGCTTTATCCTTTTATTTGGGTACAGATGCCAGGCCCAACAACTCACCGACAGTACCCGCTTGTACTTGCTTACCTGTGCACCCGGAGCAGAGTTATTCTCTAAATTCGGACACTCCGCCATCCGTGCCCACGATCCAACGACCGGAACGGACCTGGTTTTCAATTACGGAATTTTTGACTTTGACACCCCCAATTTTTACGTGAAATTTATCCGGGGCAAATTGAATTACATGCTCGGTGTGCAACGCACAGAGGTTTTTTTGCGTGCCTACGAATCGGAAGGACGGCGCATCGACCAGCAGGTACTAATGCTGAATCAGCAGGAAACGCAGCGCGTCATCGACTTTTTGCGTACCAACTACGAACCACAAAACCGGTATTACCTATACGATTTTTTCTACGACAATTGTGCTACCCGCATACGAGATGTTATTGAGCAAGAATTCGATACTACCCTGGAACCCACTGCTACCTATTCAGCCACCAAGAGTTTTCGTCAGTTACTAGACGAATACATCGGCCCTTTCCCCTGGGCTGATTTTGGTATTGACCTCATTCTTGGCTTACCGGCTGATCACACGGCGGATTTTCGGGACGAAATGTTTTTACCAGATTACTTGTCTGCTCATTTTGCCACGACATCATTTCGCAATCAAAATCTGACACCGGCGCCCGAAGTGATCGTACCGGCACGCATCGACCATTTGGAACCCTCCGGGGGGATTGGGCCGGTGTGGCTATTTAGCATCCTGGCTGTGATCGTTCTTATTCTATCCCTGTTTGCCCCCCCCAAAGTGGGTCAGATATTGGGGTCGATCTTTTTGCTGGCAGCCGGACTGGCTGGTTGTTTATTTGCGTTTATGTGGATAGGCACCGACCATCAGGCTACGTGGCAAAACCTCAATCTGTTGTGGGCCAGTCCACTGTGGCTATTCGTACTGGATGGCCGAAACCAATGGCAACGCATACTGCTGCTGGTCGCCTGTACGACGACTACGGTAGCCATAGTGGGGTATTTATGGCTGCCTCAGCAGTTGCACCCCGCCATTTTACCCATTGCTATCATTTTATTGATTCGGGGTATGATTCGACTACGCGACTGGTCTAAACCCACCAATCCAAAACATAAGGTTCTCTGACAATTGACACCCAAACAAAAGTACACACCTATGTCACAAGCCATTACTACACTCATCTTTGATCTTGGAGGGGTTCTCATCGATTGGGACCCCAGATACCTGTACCGAAAATTACTAGATGATGAGACAGCAATTGATGATTTCCTGAATCAGATATGCACACCTGACTGGAACGAACAGCAAGATGCCGGCAGGTCGTTGGAAGAGGCTACGAAAAGTAAAGTAGCGGAATTTCCGGAAAAAAAGGCGTTGATCGAAGCCTATTACGGCCGTTGGTCTGAAATGCTGGGCGGTCCGATTCCCGGAACGGTTGCTCTTTTGGAGGAGCTGCGCCGGCAACAGAACTACAAACTGCTGGCTCTGACAAACTGGTCTGACGAAACCTTTCCCATTGCCTGGGAGCGGTATTCTTTTCTGCGGTATTTTGAAGACATCCTGGTCAGCGGCCGCGAAGGCCTCAAAAAGCCGGATCCGGCCATATACCATCTACTTCTCGATCGCAATGATCTGGCCCCTCCAGAGGCTTTGTTTATCGACGACAATGCCCGCAATGTGGCTGCCGCCAAAAAAATTGGTCTTAAAACCATCCATTTCACCAGTCCAAGCGGCCTCAAGAAAGCCTTAGAGGAAAAAGGATTACTCGAATAAGGCCAAACGGCCTACAGTTCATATGTATCATTTTATTGCGAGAACGGTCGGTTCCCACAGGGATCGGTGGGATTGTATTGACTGCAAACTAAATACAATTTTTATCATATAATTATTTTCACTCTTTTTATACCCCACAAAATGAACCGAATCGAAACCCTCATTGCCTGATTTCGTTAAATCAGGAGAACTGAATCCCCCCCTATCTACACACCAAGCGCTAAATCGTAAACGGTGGCCCTGAACACAGAAACGGTATATTTTATTTAGTAACCGGCAAAAATATGTCCCATAAATTGGTTTTTTCACTTATAATCATTTAATTTTGATGTGATTCCAAGAAGGACAATCAATTGAATTCCCCCACAATCCACTTCTTCAGGCCGATATACGTTTAAAGAGCTTTGAGAGAACTACATAACTCATGCACCTGCCTAGTGACGCGGGCAGGGTAAAAAACGTATTATGAGAAAATGCTATACGCTGAGTTTAATACTCTTCGTATGCTCATTGGGGATGAAACAAGCCATTGCACAGAACGTGCCGGCAACTCCAAAAGACGACCAACAGCTGTTTTCGGCGGCCAATTACCAGGATATGTCCTGGCGTCACGTCGGTCCCTTCCGGGGCGGACGAACCAATGCAGTTACGGGAGTCCGCGGGAACGACCTCATCTACTATATGGGCACCGTGGGTGGCGGCATCTGGAAGACGACAGATGCCGGACAGAGTTGGTTTAATATTTCCGACGGATATTTCAGCACCGCATCGGTGGGAGCCATCAAAATTGCTCCGTCAGACCAAAATGTTATCTATGCAGGTACCGGTGAGCATGCCGTGCGGGGTGTCATGTCTACGCACGGCGATGGTATCTACAAGTCCATTAATGCCGGTCAGAGCTGGATGCATATCGGATTAGCTGGCACGCGTCACATCGCCGGCATTGCCGTACATCCCAACGATCCCAATACCCTTTTAATTGCCGCTCAGGGTGCTGTCTTTGGTCCTTCCGATGAACGCGGTATCTATCGCTCTACCGATGGTGGCAATACCTGGGAACAGACCCTCTACATCAATGAAACGACGGGTGCTGCCGACGTCGTAATCGACCCATCCAATCCGCGAATTATTTATGCGACCATGTGGGATCACGCCCGCACCCCATGGAATATTCGTTCGGGTGGTCCGGGCTCTGGCATTTTCAAATCAGAAGACGGGGGCAGAAACTGGATTAAACTCACAAATGGCCTTCCCAGGAAAATGGGTAAAGCAGGGATTTCCGTATCTCCTGTTAATCCGCAAGTGTTGTACGCCAATGTGGAGGGTGAACAAGGAGGTGTATTCCGGTCTAATGACAGTGGCCGTACCTGGTTTCAGACCAATGACCAGCGCATTACCTGGGCCCGGGCCTGGTACTATATGGAAATAGTTGCTGATCCGGTTGACGAGCAAACAGTGTATGTACTCAATGCGCCCTTGCTCAAATCCATCGATGGTGGACAAACCTTTGAGGCAGTGCCCACACCACACACTGACCATCACGATTTATGGATCAACCCGGCGGATCCCGAAAATATGATTGTTGCCAATGATGGAGGCGCAACGATCACCTATAATGGCGGCCGCACCTGGTCCAGCCAATACAACCAGCCAACTGCTCAATTGTATCGTGTTATTGCTGATCGACGCTTCCCCTATCACATCTATGCCGGGCAGCAAGATTACAGCACCATTGCTGTTCCCAGCCGGAGTAAAGGCTTTGGTATCACTCCCGATCAGACCTTTGAGGTGGGAGGCGGCGAAAGCGCCTTTATCACCTTTGATCCCGAAAATCCCCGTCTGATTTACGGTAGTAGCTACCAGGGGAGTCTCACTGTTTTCGATCACATCACCAAGGAAACCAAAAACATTGCTGCCTACCCAACAGTAGGTATAGCTTCCACTCCCCGCAAAAATATGTATCGGTTCAACTGGAATGCTCCGGTAATAGCCAATGCCGTACAGTCCAGTATTATTTACCACGCTGCCAATAAAGTGCTGGAAACGACTGATGGCGGCTATAACTGGCGGGAAATCAGTCCTGATCTGACTCGTAACGAAAGCGAAAAGCAAGGTCTTGGCGGCGGACCGTTCACCAACGAAGGTGCCGGTGGTGAGGTTTACAACACCATCAGCTATCTGGCCAGTTCGCCCCACGATAAATTCACACTATGGGCGGGATCCGACGATGGCCTGGTACACCAAACGGAAGATGCCGGGGAAACCTGGACGGATGTAACACCTCCCGAGTTGGGTGAAGCTATTATCAATTGCATTGAAATTTCTCCGCACGATACCCAAACAGTATACATCGTAGCTACCCGTCATAAATTTAATGATCTACAGCCCTATGTGTTCCGGACCAATGACAAAGGAAAAACCTGGACCTCAATCACTAGTGGAATTGCCGGAAAAGATTACGTGCGAGTCATTCGGGAAGATCCTGAGGTAGCCGGTATTCTATACGCGGGCACTCAAAACGGCATCTATATTTCTTTTGATCACGGGGAATCCTGGAGCCGGTTCCAGCTCAATTTACCGATCACGCCGATTACCGATTTAACCATTGCAGATAATGATCTGGTAGCATCCACTGCCGGACGGGGATTCTGGATTCTGGATGACCTTGCCCCCATTCAGCAAACACAAGGTTTTCCGGGAAAGGATGCCTTGGTTTTAGTACAACCCGATGCAGGTGTTCGCTTTCAATCGGAGGAGACACCAGATGACTTCCTGGAGGTTGGCGAGAACCCGCTCCCCGGCATTATTATTGACTACTTCCTCCCTCCCGGTCTGGATACCAGTTTGGTTGAACTCCAAATCTTTGACGACGCCCGTGATTCTAATCGGGCCTTGCGCACCTATTCCAATCGCGTGACCGATGCTGAGGAATACGAGGGTGGTCCCGCACCTGAAGCACCATTGTCGGTCCAGACCGGTCACAATCGCTTCAATTGGGATATTCGCCGAGAACCTTTACCGGGGATTGACGATGTTTATATTATGGGCGACTACCGCGGTAGTATGGTAGCTCCGGGTGATTATCGAATTGAGTTGAGGACGCCTAAAGACACTGTGGCGCAACCCATTGTACTGAAAGCTGATCCGCGGATAAATGTAGCCGAAAAGAATTACGCCCAACAAGAACAACTCCTGCAGTTCATTGAATCTAATATTCGGAATATCAACCAGTCCTTGCAGCAAATGCGGGATATTCGTCGGCAAATTGAGACGCTGTTGCGTTTCCTTAAAAATAGTGATCAGTATCAGGACCTTATTCAATCGGGCCAGGAGGCCATTAAAAGGATCAACGCCTGGGAAAAGCAGCTTATTCAAACGGAGCAAGAAACCGATCAGGACGTGATCAATTTTGAGCACAAACTGGCAGCCGAATTCATGTCTTTAAAAGAAACAGTAGATACTAGCGATCCACGTATTACCAGCGGTATGCAGTCCCGCTTTAACGATTTAAGCGAGGCTTGGAATGATGCCAAAAATGATATGGATCTGATCATGAGCCAGGAGGTAAAGCAATTTAACCGGATTTTTAAGCAGCGTGACTTGCCTGCTTTGATCCTGCCAAAGGTTGAATCTTTTGATTGACCCTTATTAAAGAAATTATTTTATAGTATTTGTGGGCCGTCCGATTATCTACGGCCCCTTTTTGTTTGTTATCTTTGCTCCCGATTTCGAACAGAAAACACAATCACGAAAGGATAGTACTATGAAAAGCAGCCGCGCTATTGATTGGATCATCTTCTTAGTATCAACCGTTATCATGATTTTCATGCTCATGTACATGGATGAGTGGTTTTGGGTGGCTCTGCCCTTTTCCCTGACCTACCTGGTCAAGGCACTGGACATGATGTAAATAACGTGAGGCTCTGACATTCAGCCTATTAGCAAATAGGTAGGCTCCAACCTCACGTTAAATAAATCCATCAACATCTACCGGAAGGAATATCGACCTTCCCTCCATCCCGAATGTAGCCATTGAGCTGTATTCGGGCTTTTTATTTTCCCTTCAACAAAAAAGCGGCCGTACGCTACGTACAGGCCGCTCTAACAAATCGTAAAACCTTGTCAAACTATTTCTTGGTTTTGATCGTACACCCGATAGCTTTAGTGAAACTAGGATCAGGCTCATTACCGCTTTCAATCGCCGCAATGGCATCTTCTACGTAGTTTACCGTAACCCCTTCCGGATCACGCGGACTATCATCCAGTGCACCGATATAGTGTACTTTGCGATCTGTATCCAGCAAGAAAATATGCGGAGTACGATTAGCTCCATATGCCGGATATACTTCCTGGCCTTCATCCAGCAGGTATACAAAAGGGAAGTCCTTTTCGCCAGCACGCTTTTTCATTTCCTCCATACTGTCACCGGGCTGAACCTCCGGATCATTGGGCTGAATAGCGATCAGCGGCCATCCTTTAGGAGCCATTTTTTCGTGGGTCTCGATCAGGCGGTCTTCATAGGCTACAGCGTAAGGACAGGTATTACACGTGAAGGTTACGATGTATCCTTTCACATCCTCGTGTCCTTCTTCGGCTTCGTAATCAGCCAGTGACACCATGCTCCCGTCGATGTTCATCAATTCGAAATCAGGGGCAGTATCGCCTACTTCCAGGCCCTCAGCTTCGGGCTGTGGTTGGGCAGCACTAATGGCAAAAAATCCAATTGCTGCTACCAGTACGAAAGCAGAAAATCCGATAATCTTTTTCATAGTCCTCGTTTAAATAAGTGGTTAATAAATCGGGTATTCAAAATGTACTATAAGACACCTTCCACCATAGATTCCAGCTCCTCATAGGAGGCAAACTGAGTTCCGTGGAAGGAACGTTTTTCGGCATCGTACACCAAAGTAATCGGAATAGCTCCTCCCCATTGGGGATCGACCTGGTCTCCCCAACTATTGATGTCATCATCGAGCAATAAAGCAATTTCGGGTCCCAACTGCCGCTCCTCTAAAAAAGGAATGAGCTTTGTTTCAATTTGGTTCGGAAAATCCAGGCTTACCAAAATGATTTTAACTTTTTCACCCTGATATTTTTCGTGTAATTGCTCGAAATAAGGCAGCTCTTCCACACAGGGTTTGCACCAGGTCGCCCAGAAATTAATTACGTAGGTAGTGTCGGTTTGCTTGTTAAAAATGGGGGCAATTTCATCAAAGGTCTCATAGGTGGTGTAGAGCGGCTTGGGTCCTTCGTCTTCAGCAGCCTCCGTACCGCCGGTTGATTGACAGCCTGACAGGAGAGTCAGCCCCACCAAAAAGAAACAAATGTGCCATAGTTTTTGCATCTCGTATACTTTTTTACCAAAGATGTCAAATTGCTGCCTTACAGTCGCTAAAGAGGCCGTTAAGAATTAGTTAAACACTATGAATCAAAGGCTTACACCTATCAATAGCGACCGTTTGACGACATTTTCTGCATCAACTCTACGCGCCTGCCTTGCCAATAGGACAAGCCGGACCGGGCATCTTCAATGGAGGCCAGATACACGGGGTCTCCGGTATCGTGATACATCTCCGCAGCATCATCCATTTTTGCCTGGTATTCTTCCAGAAAGGCATCGAGGTCATTGGCGTCGAAATAGGATATACGTCCCGTACGGCGGTCCACATGTTTGATGGTAATGCCAAAGTCGGCCTGCTGGTCAAAATCGAGGTCCTGTACCCCCGATGATATTGGTGCTTGTTCTTCCACGTTTTTGAAGGCGCCGGATGTATCCGTATAAGTACCTTTACCAGCCTGCTTTTCGGAGGGCCTGGCATCGCGTGCAGGTTCTCCGCGTTCTTGCTTACTCTGCTCCCGCGCCTGGTAAAACAGCGTACCTGGCTCTTCATCAAGATCTGCTTCCGGTTCCGGAGTTGCCTGGTCCGTTTCGGATGGCTCCGGATCTTCGTTTTCGGAATCTTCGGGCTCCGGTTCGCTGGCAACCGCAGGGGAATCTACCGGCTCTTGTTCACCGGCTTCCCGCTCGAGTTCTTCCAACCAAAACTCCAGGTTCTCGGGTACTGCTTCCTTGGATTTTGAGGGGTCTGTGCGCAGTTCCTCCCCCTGGTCAGCCGTTTCTTCAGGGCGATCTTCCTCTTTGTCATTGGGGGGTACCTCCGGAACGGTTTCTTTCATTGGCTTTTTCGATGGTGGTTCCTGAGGTGTGTAATCGTCAAAATCGCTATCTGCCAGGAGGTCTTCGGTTCCCGGAGCATTCATTAGTTCCGGCAGGGTATGGTATTTGGATCGCACAAAATTTGCCAGGTGCCGACTAAAATACACGTACGGGAAGGCCAGAAGCTCAACAAATACGGGGGCCTGAAAATCAGTAGTTCGAAATTTCACAACCCGCTTAATACCCGTTTTAAAGTAGAAGACCTCCAGGTAACCGGTGAATAGAATGACCAGGATGACGGACCAGGCGGCGAAGCGGGCTACCAGGGTGGCAAACATATTGGCAAAGGCCCGGTTTTCTTCTTCCAATTCTTGATTGCGATCAACAATAGTAGATTTATTAGTTTTCTTTTCGTCCCGGGTTTCCTGCTCGGCCGTCGCCCGCCAGGTCTCAACCGCAGCTAATTCTCCATTCTGTTTTTGCTTTAGCTCCTTTACGGATTCAGCCAGTTTGGTCTCTAGCTCCAGGTTTTTTGACTCCAACCCGTTGATGCGGCTGGTATAGCGCTGCCCGGTCGACCATTCCCGCTTTTTATACTGATCGATCTTGGCCTCATTAGCCGTAATTTGATTGGTGTAAAAATTTTGTTCTGCCTGCACAAGTTCGTCATAGCGGGTGTTGATATCGTTTCGCCGGGTAGCGTAGTCACGGGCAATCCGCCCCATTTCTGCTTCGTAGGCTTCACTGACTTCCCGGGTATCCTGTAACTCAACGGTAGGAGCTACCCGCTTCAGGGAATTCCGGGTGGCGTATTGGGAAAGGTAAAACGAATAACCCGTCAGGGAAATGGCTACACAGCACATGAGAATGATCGAGAACAGATCGAGTCCCTTATTAAAGCGATTGAGCAAAGCCCGGAACAGATAAGCCCAGGTTTCCCGGATGCCCATCTCACCGGGCGCAACGAGAACCAGGGCAATACCCGCCATAATCAGGTACTGCAATCCCCAGTGCATGTCACTAAGCCATTCATCAAAATAGATTCGCAGACCAATCAGGGCCGTTGCACCACTTAGGAGTTGAAGACCACCAATTATATAGCGTGCCTTGCGGGCTGTTTGCGCCTCGTGATAAAACAAATCCTTGTTCTTCGGGGGCGAAATATGCACTTTCATGAGTCATTGGTTTTCTGCGATCGAACAATGACTCAAATATATGTATTTTTTAAAACAAAAACTTTTTAATTAAACATTTTTGTTTTAACGCTGGTGTTGGGTAGCGGGTATTGAGTATTTGGATTTATGCACCTTCGACCCCAAACCTTCCCCGCCCGCCGAAGCCCGCTCTGCCCGCTGAAGCCCGTACGGGCGAAAGCGGGAAACCTCAAACCCCAAACCTCAAACCTCAAACCTCAAACCTGTTTAGGAAGCATTCAAATAAAACTCCAGTCCGATGCGATCCAACTCGCGAATGAAGTCGTTGTCGGCGTTCACCATGCGCTCACGGGCGATCATCGGCACTTTCATGCGTTTAATGGGATCGATGATCTCCATGCGCAACCGGTGTTTACCCGTGTGTTGCTCACATATAGCATCCAGTTCCTGAATGACTTCGGGGGATATGCGTTCCAGCGGAAGTTTAAGGGTGATCGACTCCGTCAGGTTTTCGGCAACGCCTTCGAGCAGGCGGACTTCCTGGACTTTCAGCTCCATTTCTTCCCCTCGCCACGATTTCTGGAACTTTGCCTTCACGTATAGGGCTTTGCCTTCCTCGAGCAGGTTCTTAAAGTTCAGGTAGTCTTCTCCGAATAGCTTGAATTCCAGACTTCCGTCAAAATCGCTCATCTCAAAGATTCCCCAGCCGTTACCGTTTTTACTAATGCGGTGAATGGCTTTGGTCAGAATTCCTCCCAGTTTGATGGACCCATTGTGGATGTGGTTTTCCGCTTTATTGAGGGAACAGGTCATAAAGTTCTCCACCTCGAGGCGGTAGTCATCAAGGGGGTGACCGCTGATAAAAATCCCGGTAACTTCTTTTTCCCGGTTCAACCGCTCCACCAAGGGCCAGGGGTGGTGTTCCGGGAGTTTGGGTTCGGGAATCATCACTTCGTCCGTTTCGCCAAAAAGGGAATTTTTGGCCTGGCTCTTCTGGGCGTGGTAGGCATTCCCGTAGCGCAGGGCATGCTCCAAAAGGGTATCGTATTTTTCCGAAGGGGTGAAATAAAGTGCCCGATCAGCCTCAAAACAATCCAATCCGCCACTGAGTGCCAGGCTTTCCAGTACCTTTTTATTGACTGATCTCAGATTGAGGCGACGCATCATATCGAAGAAGCTCTCGAACGGCCCCTCCTCTTCGCGGTTGGTCAGAATTTCTTCCACGGGGCCTTCCCCTACCCCTTTAATGGCGGATAAGCCAAAACGGATATTCCCCTCCTTATCCACTGAAAAGTCCGACATAGATGCATTCACGGAGGGACCAAGTACACTTAATCCCATGCGCTTACACTCCTCTAAAAAGAAGGTTACCTTAGAGATGTCGTTCTTATTGTTCGTCAGAACGGAAGCCATGAATTCGGCCGGGTAGTGTGCCTTCAGGTAGGCAGTCTGAAATGCGACGAAGGCATAACAAGTCGAGTGAGACTTATT
>JASBTH010000186.1 GCA_030148525.1 Saprospiraceae bacterium
ACCGGTTTTTTGGCGAAAGCCCGGACTAAAGGCGCTGCCCGGACCTCCTCCCATAATGTTTCCGGGTGGGTGGTATGGGACAGGATGGTCACCGATCGTTCACGGACTAAAAAGAGATGTTCGGGTTGGAAAAAATGCAGATCCGGAAAACCTATAGGATCCGGATGGTGACTTGTCAGATTTTCAATCTCATTCTTTAGGTCGTAGCCCAGATAACCGAGCCACCACCCGCCGTAGCGGCCTTGTTGGGAACGCAATTGATCGAAGGCATTTTCACCGGCCATGGCTTCGATGGCGCGTATCTGGCCCACACCCAGCAACACCCGGCCATTGGGGTAGCCGTAGGATCCCCGGCCATTATTATCCAGAAAACAGACAGGACTGCGTCCCTGGCTCCATTGCAGGAGCCGGTATTTGACTACCTGGGCCGATTCGGAGAGCGAAAAGCGCTGAGACTGCATAAAGGGGTCGAAATTAAGGGAGGTGCAAGGTACCTAAAACCACAAAGCCACGACCGCGGGAAGTCATGGCTTTGTGGGATCAAACGTGGATACCGTCTAGTCTCCACTGACCCGCAGGATCTTAAATTCTACCCGTTGGTTCTTGCGCCGGCCGGCTGGTGTATCGTTGGTGGCAATAGGTTGGCGCTTGCCATATCCCTTATACTCCAGGCGGTCGCGGTCAATACCTTTGCGGGCGAGATAATCTGTAACCGCTTTAGCACGGGCATCGGAGAGTTCGTCGCAGTACTCATGTGGTGGTAGCCCATTGGTATGGCCTCCTACCTCGATGGTCACACCTTGATTTGAGCTGAGGAATTGATAGATCTCATCCAGCACCTGAAAAGACTGATCCGTAATCATGGATTTATCTGCTTTGAAGAAGATTTGGTTCGTCCGCAGTGTCATCCCTTTCCGGATATCAGCCTCGGTCAACTCGGAAAACGAGACGTTCTCGATAACCTCATCCTGCGGAGTCGCTTCCTCGGTTGGGCGAGGTTGGAGGGGCGGAGGCGTTTCCTGAGGACGTTCTTCCTGAATGGCGATGGGGTCGGGGTCCCGTTGTGCCGGCGGATCAACCCGCTCGTTAACGGGATCCGGGTTGGCCTCTTCCACGACAACTTCGCGGACTTCTTCCTGAGGTTCCTCGGGTTCTTCCTGAGCGATAATTTCTTCGTCGCAGGGTACCGGTACGATCTCACTCGCATTGTCCATCAGCACATTTCCATTGTATGGAAAGAGGGAGGGCGTTTTGTAGAACGCTTCGAAGATCAGGTGGGTATAGTTGGCGGTTGGTTCAAACCGGAAGGAGTATTCTAACCACCGGGTATTGATGATCAGGCTGGTCTCAGCCAGCAGGAACCCTTTGTCGCAGTAATCGTTTCCACCGTAAATACGCAGCTTGGCGGGGGTGACGTAGTTAGCCGGACTATCGGTGACCCGGCTGGTACTAACATACAGTTCGGATCGGGACAGGCTGACGGAAAATTCATAACACTGTCCGGCCTGAAGGGGACGACTAAGTCGTTGGCTAACGGCCTCCCAGGTATCGTTATCGCGGACCACCATGCCAATGTAGGTATTACCCTCGGCGGCCGGTTTGGTTACGCTAAACGTGCCATTGGGTTGTACATCCACTGGAGTCTCTCCGTCGAATCCACAGTCGATCCATCCACGGGGTGGCTTACTGTGGTGGGGTAAATCCTCAAAGGAGGGGTTAGTTAGCTTGATAAGTTCTTCCTGGGCTTGCAGGCCGGTACACATACCGAACAGACACCCAAAAAGCACTACAATGCGAAGCCTCATACGCTCTCGTTTCTGTTATCGTTTGCTCTTCTAACGCAGGAAACGCCAGATTTGGTTTTATGATCTTAGAAAATTACGGGAAACCTGTCAAAAAATAAAGGTTCCGTAACGAATAAACGGCCAGACCTGCCATTACCTCGACCAAAACAGGTTTGAGATCTCAGGTTTGAGGTTTGAGGTTTGGGGTTTGAGGTAACCTCTAACCTAGCCTCACACCTCAAACCTCAAACCTCACACCTCACACCTCACACCTCACACCTCAAACCTATTTAAAGGCATTAAGCCCCGTCACATCCATACCCGTGATCAACAGGTGGATGTCGTGGGTACCTTCGTAGGTGAGTACCGTTTCGAGGTTCATCATGTGGCGCATGACGGGGTATTCATTGGTGATCCCCATTCCACCGTGTATCTGGCGGGCTTCGCGGGCGATCTCTAGCGCCATGTTGACGTTATTGCGCTTGGCCATGGAGATTTGAGCCGGCGTGGCTTTACCTTCGTTGGCCAGGGTACCCAGGCGCCAGGCCAGGAGCTGTGCTTTGGTGATTTCGGTGATCATTTCGGCCAGCTTTTTTTGCGTAAGCTGAAAACCACCGATGGGTCTGCCGAACTGCTCGCGCTCCTGTGAATACCGCAGGGCCGAATCGTAGCAGTCCAGGGCGGCCCCGATAGCCCCCCAGGAAATACCATAGCGCGCTTTTGACAGGCAGGAAAGCGGACCTTTCAGCCCTTTGATATCGGGGAATACATTGGATTTCGGCACGCGAACGTCCTCGAACACCAGCTCGCCGGTGATGGAGGCGCGCAGGGATAGCTTCCCCTTGATCTCAGGAGCCGAGAAACCGGGCATATCTTTTTCGACGACTAATCCGCGGATCTTACCCTCCTCATCTTTGGCCCATACCACTGCGATGTCGGCCACGGGGGAGTTGGTGATCCACATTTTGGCACCATTCAGGATGTAGGCATCCCCATCGTCTTTGATGTTGGTGACCATACCGCCCGGGTTAGAGCCGTGGTCGGGCTCCGTCAGGCCAAAGCAGCCGATCAATTCTCCGCTACCCAGTTTGGGCAGGTATTTCTTCTTTTGTTCCTCCGAACCAAACCGGAAAATGGGGTACATAACCAAAGAGCCCTGCACAGACGCCATGGACCGGATACCCGAATCACCCCGTTCCAGTTCTTGCATGATGATCCCGTAGGCGATCTCGTCCATGCCACCACCACCGTATTCAACGGGGAGGCTGGGGCCGTAGGCACCGATCTCGGCCAGGCCTTTATACAGGTGAGTTGGACATTCTGCCCGCTCGGAATACTCCTCAATGATGGGCGAGACCTCCTGCTTTACCCAGGTTCGTACGGCATCCCGGGCCAGGATATGGTCTTCCTGAAGCAGGTCGTCGATATTGTAGTAATCGTGACCCTGAAAGCGGTCTTCTTTAGCTTTTTTCTCAATGGTACTGTGTACGGTTCCGTTCCTTGCCATACAGCTCAATGTTTTGCGAAAGCAATCCGGAGATTGCTGATTTGGTTAATTTAGTTACGACGTTCTTGACAATAAAGGTACGTATATCAATGTACTCTTTCTATTTTGGTTTCACTCATCCCGGTACGGATAATATTCTGACCGGGGGATGACGAAGGTTTCCTGCCTTCCGGCAAAAAAGTACAAAAAAGGACCTTATGGCCACCATCGCTTTGGAAGGTATGCAGTTTTATGCCTACCACGGATTTTACGAAGAAGAACAAATAATTGGTAATCATTTTATAGTGGATGTGACGGTTGATGCACGCGTCAATCAGGCCGCCCGAACGGATGACCTTACCCGAACGGTGAACTACGAAACCATCTACACCATTTGTAGAATTGAGATGCGCAAGTCAAGCGCACTGCTCGAACACGTTGCTCAGCGAATCATGGATAAGGTCGCCAATCAATTCAGTAACGTTAAAACGGTAAAAGTGCGCATCTCAAAACAACAGCCGCCTCTGGGCGGCAGGGTGGACAGGGCCTACATTGAGATGCAACGCGGCGGCGGTGGTGGTGGCGATGAAGACGACCTGAAGGGACTCGGACGTCTTAAGGGCTTCGATGATCTTTTTTAACCAAACTAAACCAACATAAAACCTACACACGCAATGATGCAAATCGGAATTATTGGAAGTGGTGCCATGGGATCGGGCATCGCTCAGGTAGCTTCTACGGCCGGTCACCCGGTCATCCTCTACGATGTCTCCGCCGAAGCTCTGGAAAAATCACGCTCTTCCCTGGAAAAGATCATGAACAGGCTCATCGAAAAGGGCCGGATTACAGCCGATGAATCGCAAGCCCTGCAGCAGCGTATTACCTACACCCGTGAATTACCGGATATGAAGGGAGCAGGATTGGTGATTGAGGCGATCATCGAGGACCTGGATATAAAAAAGAAAGTGTTCAGTGAGTTGGAATCCTTGGTTGATCAGGAGACGATTTTAGCCAGCAATACCTCATCCTTACCGATCGCGGCTATCGCCGCAGCCTGTCGGCATCCGGAGCGCGTCATCGGTATCCACTTTTTTAATCCCGCTCCTCTTATGAAGCTGGTGGAGATCATTCCCGCGGTCCAGACGAGTCAGGATGTACTTAATAATGCGCAGAAGCTGATCGATGCCTGGGGTAAAGTGACCGTGATTGCCAAGGATACACCTGGCTTTATCGTCAATCGGGTTGCCCGCCCTTTTTACGGTGAATCCCTCCGCATACTGGAAGAAGGCAAGGCTGATGTAGCCACCATCGACTGGGCACTGACTGAACTGGGCGGTTTCCGTATGGGCCCCTTCACCCTCATGGATTATATTGGTCATGACGTCAATTATACCGTTACCGAAACGGTGTTTGAGGCCTTTTTCTACGATCCTCGCTACAAACCGAGCTTTACGCAAAAACGGCTGGCGCAGGCCGGTTACCTGGGGCGTAAAAGCGGACGTGGGTTCTACCACTACGGTGATGATGCCAAAAAACCATCACCGGTGGAGGACGAAATCCTGGGACAGGCTATCGTGGACCGGGTCGTCACTATGCTCATCAATGAAGCAGCGGATGCCTTATTCCTGAATATTGCTTCCCGGGATCACATTGACCTGGCCATGACCAAGGGGGTAAACTATCCCAAAGGATTACTCCGGTGGGCTGATGAGATCGGGATCACTACCTGTGTGGAGCGCATGGATGACTTGTACGAGGAGTATCGGGAAGACCGCTATCGCTGCTCGCCTCTGTTGCGCAGGATGGCACGTGAGGGTAGCTCTTTTTACAGCTAGTAGTACTAGATAACATTGAAACTTTCGAAATAAAAAGGCGTAAGTACCATTGTATTGACCTTTTGTTTCCAGACAATGACCGCACGCTATGTACCCACAACGTACACAAGAAAGCCGGAAATCTCCAGAAAGCTACTATCGCATCTTTATCGACCAGGCGCCTCACGCAATCGCAATGTTCGATCGGGAGATCCGGTACATCGGTGCCTCCGGGAAGTGGCGTGCTGATTATAACCTGGGTGACAGAGAGCTGGAAGGTGTTTCTCACTACGACATTTTTCCCGAGATCGGAGAGGATTGGAAACTGATCCATCAGGAGTGTTTGGCGGGAGCAGTTAATACTAATGACGAAGCATACTTCCTGCGTGAAGATGGTTCCGAGCAGTGGATCTCGTGGGATGTACGACCCTGGTATGATGATGCCGGAGAAATAGGAGGGATCCTGATGTATACCGAAGATATCACTGACCGAAAACGATCCGAACAGCGCGTTCAGAACTTACTGGAAATTACCCAGAGTCAAAATAACCGGCTGCAAAACTTTGCCCATATTGTATCTCATAACCTTCGGTCTCACGCCGGGAATATTGAATTTATCCTGGAGTTGCTTGCCGAAAGTCATCCCGAACTTCAGAAGGAGGAATTGATACAAATGCTCCATAGTGCCTCCGGGAACCTCAGTACCACAGTCAGGGATCTCAATGAGATTGCCATCATTCATTCCCGGGCCAGTAAGTGTTTTAGCCACATCAATCTGAATGAAACCCTGGAAAAGGTATTAGAAGTAACTCATAGTGAGGCTGTAAAGCAACAAGTCAGTATTTATAATGAGGTGCCCGCCCATCTAGAGGTTTGGGGCATCCCGGCATACGTAGAAAGTATTTGCCTGAACCTGATAACTAATGCTATTAGGTACTCCGCACCAGACAAGGACAGGGAAGTTCGCATCCTGGGAGAAAAAGCTTGGCATTTGACTCATCTTACTATATCTGATAATGGGATCGGGATAGATCTGGAACGTCACGGAAATGAAGTCTTTGGCATGTATAAGACCTTCCATGACCATCCGCAATCACATGGCCTGGGATTGTTTATCACTAAGAATCAGGTGGAAGCCATGTCAGGTTCCATAACAATTGATAGTAACGTCGGTACCGGTACGACGTTTCGTGTTTCACTGCCTAATCAACGAAATGATTGATGTCTGTATAATTGATGATGACCCGATTTTTGTCCGCTTGCTTTCAATAATCCTGTCGGGAACCGACCGGGTTGATGAGATCACCGTATATAAAAACGGAAAAGAGGCTTTCGAAACACTCTCTGTTATCGAAAAACAGGGAGGCCGGCTTCCTCAGATTATTTTTCTCGATCTGAATATGCCTATCTGGAATGGCTGGCTATTTCTGGAGGAGTGCCGTAAAAAAGAAAAATCCTTTGCTGATTGGTTGTTTGTCCTCACCAGCTCCGTCAATCCTCAGGATATTAACCGTGCGGAGGAGTACGAGAAGGTAGAGGCTTTTGTAACCAAGCCCTTAAAGCGAAAAGAGTTAGAACAGATCCTTAATAAGTGCGTAGCCTGATAGCAGTTTTGGAACCAAACCTTTTTGTTCGTCATCACGAATTAAATGATCAGTTGTGGCATTCAGGCATGGCGCAACCTGTCCAGCTCTAACTACCATAAATATTTACTGTTCAGTGGACTGCTTCCAACCACTTTCCGTAATTTCCCATCGGAAAACCTAACCAATCGATAACCATGCCTAACCTCAAATTCATTAAAAACCGATCTGATATCGGAGCCGGCACCCGTGGCTCCGATATGGGGATCGATGCCATCGAGATCGCCGCCATCAATGCTGGCAATGATTATTTCACCCGCTTTCCCTACCTGGATCTGGAAACGGATAATGAAACAGTATACACCAAGGTAAAGACTAATTTTGCCAAGCGTATCACCCACGTGCGGGAGCAATGCCAGCGGGTATCCCTTGCCGTCGAACAGGCGCTGCGGGACCACTATTTTCCCATCGTTTTATCGGGTGATCATTCCTCTGCTCTGGGTACCATTAGTGGCGTAAAAGCACATTTCCCCGATCGCCGGTTGGGGGTCATTTGGATCGATGCTCATGCTGATCTGCATTCACCCTACACCTCTCCTTCGGGGAATGTACACGGAATGCCTTTAGCTGCTGTGCTGAATGAAGACAATACAGAGCACCAGATCAACGAAGTGGCGGAGCAGACACTGCGGGAATGGCAGCGCATGAAGAATATCGGAACTCCGGGACCGAAGGTGAACCCCGAAGACCTGATCTTCTTTGGCGTGCGGGATACCGAATTACCTGAGGATCAGTTGCGCGATCGGTTTGGAATCCGCAATTACATGGTACACGAGATCCGGTATCGCGGACTTGACACTTGCCTGGATGAGGCCATTAAGCAATTAGACGACTGCGACATGCTGTACATATCTTTCGATGTGGATAGTCTGGACTGCGACCTTATCTCAAAGGGTACAGGTACCCCCGTATCCAAAGGTTTTGATCCCGAAGAAGTGAAGGCGATCATCAACCGTTTATTAGCTACTCATAAGGTAGCCTGCCTGGAAATATGCGAAGTAAATCCATTGCTCGACCACAAGGGAAACCGCATGGCCGAGGCAGCCTTCGAGGTACTCGATGCGGTAACCTCCGACGATATGTGGTACCGGGACAATCCGTCCAGGGTCGATTAAAGCAGGGAAATTGTATTTTGTACGGAAAACCCGCAAAATGTCCATATTCATTCCCATTCTGGCATTTACTCTGGTCGCTGTCGGATACTATTTCGTGAATCAACTAATCCTGAAAAATTACCCACCCGTTGATGCGGACCAGGTTGTATTCAGGGAGGATAATGCCACTGGTTACGCTCACGATTCATTCATTACCCGCGCCGGAGAAGCCCGCGGCGTATTGTCGGTGATCGTAACCCACGATGAATTGCGTTTACAGACCCCCTGGTTTTTTGCCTGGGCAGCAGCTATTTATCAGCAATTGCACCGAATACCGCTTTCCGATATCGAAAGTGTCGATGCGGAGAGTGATCGAAAGACTACCATTAAATACCGGGTAGGGGGTGGCTATAAACGTTTTTCGGTGAAGCTTCGTCGTAGTCAGTCATTTCGGGCGGCCTTGCAGGAATATGCAGGTGTCTGACCACATTGATTGGTTTTGCAAAAAATCCCCAACCGAATCACCTTGAGGATAATAGCAGGCACCGGAAACGTAGCTTTTCTGCTATGTAACTAGTATCTTTTCTGAAAAGTACATTTTGATACCTGCTACCGATCGCCGAACTATTGCTAAACATCTGGCTGCTGGCCGATTTCAGGATGCAGTAGCTCTCATTCGTGACAAGGTCCCGGATACATCCCTGGAGGCCAGCCTCGACGTATTGGAGGCTGAGTACCAACAGGTACAACGCGACCATCAGAAAGGGGTGCTAAGCTACGAAGAACGGCAGGTTCGGGTAAATCGGTTGAACGACCGCTTACTGTCGCTGGTCCAGCCGCCCGGGAAGGCCACGGTCAGACGTAAACAACGAAGAATTTTCTGGCTTGCCGGTATTTTGATCGCCCTCAGCGCAGCTGTTGGTTGGTGGATATACCAGAGCCAAACTGAAGACTGCCCGACTTATCCGCCCGATATTTCCAATCGGGTACTCATCGTTCCTTTCGAAAATGTAGGTGGTGGCGAAGCTCGCCCGCAAGTGGTCATTCGGGACCGCATTAATGAATTATCGGCAGAAAACCGATTGTCGGTCCGTGCCCATCTGGGAAGTTCCACGTCCATTGCGGCGCTTGACGAAGCCCCCATGGCTGCAGAAGTCTGTGAAGCGAATGTGGTCGTATGGGGAACCTACGCAGCTTCCGATTCCATACGGCTGGTGCTGAACTACTACTTCAAGGATCAGCCTGCCATCAGTAATACGGGGCAATTACTGACCCTTCGCGATGCTATCGGCTTGCAATCCGGCAAAATGTTGAAGGGCCTGGATGATGCTATCATGTCGCTATGTGGATTGATTGCCCTGAGAGAGGGGGATGAAAAGCTGGCTGAGAAATGGTTTGAAAAAGTAGAGCACAGGGAGCCTATGGATCGGGAGGTGTTGCGAATCCTCCAAGAGGAGGCTAAACCGGGTACCAATTAATGAATACAGCTTTGTTCTTTTTTCCGAAAGGTATATAAACGTGAGGTTGGGCCTTGATTATCATTATTTTACGAAATAGTCTAGGCCCAACCTCTCGCTATTTACCAGCTTCAATTACCAAACGCCTTACCAGGCGATCCGTCTCCGTTTCAATGGACAATACGTATATACCGGCGGGCAAGGCCGATACATCCAGCGAAGACCGCAAGTCGCGGGAAGTTCGCTGTAGCATAGTGCGTCCGTCGATGGACAGTATTTCGAGGTGGTAATTGCCGATGTCTTCGCTGAGTTGTACGTTGATCCGGCTGATTGCCGGATTGGGAAAAATCGATATCTCTGCATTAGCTACGTGCTCTTCGATCGAGGTGGTCAGCTCTTCCACCTCCACAATGGTGCCGCCCCGGCGGGCTTCCGCGCAGGCTTGGTCGCCTTCGGCAGTGGTGACGCAAGCTTCGCTTTGGTAATTGATCATGTCGAAAATGGCTACATCATCCACGTACCACCCCTCCGTTACCAACGGATTCTGACTGGTTTCCTGGTTGGCACCAAAGCGGAAGCGAACACTGAAATCCTCTCCCTGAAAAGCGGTGAGGTCTACGTAAGAGGCCTGAAAATCGGGTTGTCCTCCCCAGAATCCATCGAGATCGGATTCACCAAGGGTGCCGGGAGCAATCCGACCGGTATACCCTTGCCGAATGAAAACGTCCTCGGTTAGTGGATCCCAGGAAAAACCACCATCGGTAGCTGTTTCCAGGATAGCGCCGTCGAGTCCTGGTTCAATATCAAAAGAATGGTAAAAACGCAAAACGGGGGTGCCGTTTGTCAGGGGTACCGCCCGGAGTAATTGCAGTGATTGATCCTGCTCGTTTTCGGAATTGGGAACGTACCAGGCAAAGGAACC
>JASBTH010000188.1 GCA_030148525.1 Saprospiraceae bacterium
CGTTCCTTGTTTGGGTCGCTTGAGCTTCCAAAATGGAAGCTGTCAGTTGGTTTAATTCTTTGACCTTATGTTCGAAGTCCCCTCCGAGTGTATCCCGAAAAGCTTTTAAGTGATCGAGTAAATCGGTGGTCTCGGCCGGAAGGCTCGCTTCCAATAATTGCCGGAACCGCTTGGCAAAGGTCGGCGACTTCCCATTCGTGGAAATGGCCACCTTCAGGTCCCCTCTGGTGACGATGGACCCCAGGTAAAAGTCACAAAGGGCCGGCGTATCGGCCACGTTGATCAGGATGCCCCGTGCTTTTGCGGCTTCGTGTACCTCCCTGTTCAATTCCGGTATATTGGTGGCAGCTACTGCCAGGTCTCGTCCTTCCAGGTCGGCGACTTCAAAGGGTTTCTGCACAATGGTAACCCGATGCTCCGGAATTTGGCCGAGTAGATCAGTGATCTCCGGATTCACCCAGGGAGCGACCATCGTGATACGGGCTCCGGGGCTACTTTTCAACATAAAAGAGATCTTCTCGTAACCCACTTCGCCGGCACCGACGATCAGCATATCGAGTTGATGCAACTTGAGAAATATGGGATAAAGCGGGTTTTGCTGATTTTTCATGCGCGCAAGTGTTGTAACTGTCGGAGAATTGGTTGGGCATCACCACTCGTTTGAGCCAGTTCTACAACGTCACCCAGCACGATGATCCCCGGAGAGCCAATTCCGGACTGTGCTACATCCGCTTCCATTCTGCTTACCCGGGTGAACAGGACCCGCTCATCGTTGCGGGAGCCGTTTTGTATGATCATTACCGGAGTATCCCCTTTTCCTGCTTTCGCAAAAAGGGTGGCGATCTGCGGAATCTTCCGCATCCCCATCAACACCACTACGGTCGCGGAGGACTGAGCTGCCAGCCGAATATCTTCGGACAATTTTCCGGCACTCGTAGTGGCGGTCAGCACCCAAAAGCTTCGGGCACAGTCCCGATGCGTAAGCGGCACCCCCTGCAATCCGGTGAGTGAGGTTGCTGAGGAAATACCGGGAACAACCTGTATGGCCAATCCCCATTGGCGAGCAAAGGTAACCTCTTCGTAGCCTCTGCCAAAAACAAATGGATCTCCTCCTTTCAATCGTACAACATGCCCAAACTGCAAGGCCATCTGCACGATCAGACGATTAATCTCCGTTTGTTTCATACTGTGCCGGCCCGCTCGTTTACCCACGTATATCTTTTTGGCGGAAGCCGGAATCTCTTCCAGTAGTTGCGAACCTATCAGGGCATCGTAGAGTACCACATCGGCCGATTGCAGGGCTTTAAGGCCCTTTACTGTGATGAGGTCCGAATCACCAGGACCAGCCCCAACCAGCGTGAGTTTTGCTTTTTTGATAGCTGTCATAAGGCTTAGGCTTTATAGTAGTTCTCAATCACCAGCTTATCGGCGCCCTCCCGGCGCAACTGACTTTCACGATAAGCTACCATATCATCCAGCAGATCAGAAGCCTCCTGCAGGAAGGACTCTACAAATACCCGGGTGGGACGATTCTTTTTGATCCGCAGTACGAATCCCGGAAAGTCTTCCTCCCGGCTAATGAGGCCATTCGTTACGTAGTGTTCCTGAAAATCCTGCATGATCCCTTTATGGGTATTACAATCCACGTCAGCGGCCAGGAGCAGAGCCTTGGCCCCTACTACCAGGGCTGTATACGCGTAGTAGGCGGCGTAATCGTAGGCCCCTTCTGCTGCGTAGGTAAAGGCATCGTTCCGCTTGGTGACCGCATCCTGCAGAATGGTTCCCACCAGGTCGAGGGCCGCACCGGCACACTCCCCTACCCCGATAGATTGCCGGTAGGGATTGTCTTCACTCCAGTCGATGAGGTCGGCTTCGGTGAAGGTCTCGGTATCAGCGAGTGGCTTCAACAGCTGGTAGAAATGGCGTTTGCCTAAGCGTTGTACAAAGTCGATAAACAACTCGTCGCTTTCGCGTTCCGCCTCATAGTGATCAAGGACCAGCCCCAGCGCCTGGGGTATCCGGCGGGTAGGTAGCTTTATGACTTTCTGGGCAATAAACCCGGTCCCGTCGGGACGAACCCCTCCCCCAAGCACCACCTGCATCGCAGGTACCAGCCAGTTGTTTTTCTTATCGCGGATGGAACTACCGTGGAATCCAATCTGGGCGGCCATATGCTGGCCGCAGGAATTCATGCATCCGCTTATTTTGATCCGGAGGTTTTGCTCGTACACATAGTCGGGGTACTCTTCCTGGATGAAGGTGGACAGGTGATCGGCTAATCCGGTACTATTCGTTACCCCCAACGCACAGGTATCGGTACCCGGGCAGGCTGTAACGTCGGATGTACCGTGAAACCCGGGAGCACCAAATCCAAGTGCTGCCAAACCATTATATAGTGCGGACAAATTAGCTTCGCGGACAAAGCGGAATAGCAGTCCCTGGTTCACGGTCACCCGAATATCGGCGGCAGCGAATTGTCGAACCAGGTCGGCGACCTTTCGCGCTTCTGCTGATGTCAGGTTGCCCAGTGGAATGCGCACCTGTACAAAAACAAACCCTTTCTGTTTCTGGGGGTGTACGTTCGTCGCCTTCCAGGTATCAAAGCCCGGATTGGGTGCAACGACCTCGTCGGTGTAATTATCGGAGAACTGGGGTTTAGTTGTTTCGGGTACGGCAATCGGGATCGATAAGTTGGCCAGGCCATGTTTCTCTTCTTCCACCAATTCCAGGAAGGTCTCCAACCCCATCGATTTTATCAAGAACTTCATCCGTGCTTTCATCCGCTTTTGGCGTTCACCGTAGCGATCAAATACGCGAATGGCAGCTTCCAGGAAAGGCAGAATCTCATCGGTTGGCATGAATTCGCTAACTGGTTTTGCGACCATGGAAACGGCTCCCAAGCCGCCTCCCACCACTACGCGGAATCCTCGTTCTCCATCCACTACCCGGGGAATAAAGCCAAAATCATGGAAATACGTGAAGGCAGCATCCGCTTCGGTTGCCGAAAAGGCCATCTTGATCTTACGGCCCATTTCCTGGCAAATAGGATTACGCAGGAAATAATCCGTAACGGCCTGGGCGTAAGGCCCCACATCGAAAGGCTCATTGGGGTGAACCCCGGCAGTTGCCGATGCGGTCACCGTACGCACCGTATTCCCGCAAGCTTCACGGGCATTAATACCCGTCTCGGCCAGGCCCGACCAAATGGCCGGAGAGTCATCGAGGCGTACGTAATGCAATTGAATGTTTTGGCGGGTCGTGAGGTGCATCCGCGCATTGGTATACTCCTCGGAGAGATCGGCAATGCGCTCCAACTGATCAGGGGTGAGTCGACCGTAGGGAATTTTGATCCGAAACATTTGCACGCCTTCCTGGCGTTGGCCGTATACTCCACGGGTTAAACGGTAGTGCTTAAAACGTTCCTCGTCTTCTTTTCCCCGCTTAAAGGCATCAATTCGACTGGAAAGTTCGTCGATATCCTTTTGGTCGAGCGGGTTGATTTGGGGGTTGTTAGTAGGATAATTCATGCCGGTAACCGGATTTATTGTTTGGGTATAAATCAAAAGCTCTTCCGAGTTTCCCCGGAAGAGCTTTTGATGACAGATATAGGTCAATCAGCACTACACACGGGAAGCAGGGGCCTGTGGCGCACAGCAACAGCAGCAGCACATGTTCATCGCGTGTAAGACTGATTTTTTCATAATCATTGTTCCTGTTGTCAGGAGTAACTTCCTGATTGAAATGGTGTACCGAATGCCGGTGACAAGACAAGTATAGATCAATTTTCGGTGAGAAACAATTTTCTGCGCCAATTTTATCACTTTTTTAGTGATAAAAACAAACCAACATATTATCATATAAACCTGTGAAACTACCTTATTTTACGGATGTTTGGCGCTTTTTACCCGGGCACAACGCGATAATATAACCAAATAAGTTACAATACACCACTTAGTAGCAGTACTCAACGCTCAGTTTCCAGTTGGTAATGCTCCCTGCCTTCGCCCGTTCGGGCTACGGCGGGCATGAATGCTCAATGATGAATGTGTTTTGTTTTTTGGCTTTCGCCAAACGGTCTTCGGTCTTCAGTCTCCAGTGGGCAGTTTGCAGTTTAAGCCCATCCGCTTTAGCGGTGGGAGAGAAGTCATTAACCGTTCAATCTTTCCCTTCCGGTCCCCACGCCCGACGCTCGACGCACCACGCTCAACGCAATAAAGAGCAAAGACGAAGCAGAACAGTATCACTAAAGCTGGTCAGCTCAGGCGAGTCTCTTAAGTCGCTGCAGTCCCTAAGTTCACTTCAGTCTCCACGCTCGACGTCCGATGCAATAACAAAGCCACAGAAGTCAAACCAAAACCGAACACCACAGCTTAGGCAACCCGTTCCGGTTCAAAATACCAGGTAAAAAAAAAAGCCGCTGCCCGGGCGGACAGCGGCAACTGGCAAGTAGATAGCTATAGGGTTATTCGGTTTTCCAGACCTTCATGACTTCCGTAACATCCCGACTCATCTTAATGCGTACAAAGTACAGACCAGCGGGCAAGTCACTCATATTCAGGGACTCCGTGACGGTATTTCCGTCGACGAGGAAGGACCGCATTATTTTACCATTGGCATTGATAAGTTCGATCTCCATATTCGTCGGCATCTCCTCCATGAATTCTATATTCAGGGATTGCTGAACCGGATTAGGATAGACCAAGACTTTACGATCGGCCCGGCCAAGTCGCAACTCGACGACCTCAGAGTATTCCTCATTTCCATCGCGATTGGCGATCATTACCCGGTAGTAGTTGCGTCCGATCTTCGGTGAATCATCCATGTACTCGTAGTAGCGGATACCCGATTCCGTATGGCTCGGACTCTCCACCCGGGCAATTGTCTGGAAGTTTTCACCATCCGGAGAGTGCTGCACGTCAAAGGTGTATTCCTGACCATCCTCGATCAGATCCCATTTTACCATAACTTCCCGATCCTCGTATTGGGCGTCGGCCTCGATCGCCAGGTCGAATCCTTTACAGTAGGTTGGGTTGGTCGTGGATACAATGCGCTTCAAGCCCGTTGCGGTACAACCGTTCTCCGTTACGTGAACCTTGATGGTATACTGACCATAGGTCGCGAAGGACAAGGTAATTTCTTCACCGGTGGTCGAGTTAGCGGTAACACCTAAGGGCAACTCCCATTTGATCTCGTCGGGTTCAGCGGTACTGCCTTCCACGCGGTATGTCACTTCATCCTCGTAGCAGACTACACTCGGACCAATGATATTCGCGGATGCTTCGTCTTTGACGACTACCTTCACTACTTCCGGTTCGAGGAAATTGGGACAGCCGACACGGCGAGCACAGCGAGCAAAGTAAGTGGTCTTATACAATGGTCCCGGATCGTAGGTCTCTGAATTGGAATTCGGAATTGGCTGGTAGAGACTCATATTAAATTCAGGCGTAACTTCTGAATACATCCAAACGTACTCAAGCTCACCTTCACCACCGGTGGCAGGACGGATGCTTACAAGCGGTTCCGGATCATTACCCGGAGCACATAGCATCTGATCGAACCCAATCTCTCCGGGATCAGTAACGTTGATACAAGGTGTGAACAGACCGGCATCAATAGTAAGATTGATCTCTCCATCTTCCAGAGAAATTACCGGAGTCATATTAGTAGCAGGATCCACATCGCTGTCGCGGGTATCGTCGCCGGCATTCGGGTCGGTGAGGTCATAGTTACTGCCGGTGTTGAACGTCAGCTTGTAATCACCTGCCTCGACCATAAACATATACATGCCGGTTGCGTCGGTAACAGCCGTATCTAAAGGTGTGCCGTCCGGCGCTTGCAAGATAACGGGGATGCCGCCTACGCCGGGCTCACCCGGATCTTGTAGTCCGTTTTCGTTTTCATCGAACCATACAAAGTCTCCCAGCTTTGCGGGGCAGCCTTCGGTAATCACACGAATAGTACGTAACGTCATAGCCAGGCACTCAGATTCGTCGGTTGGGTAGAGATTAATCTCCAATTGATATACACCCTCGCCCAGTTCACGGGGATCGATGGTCTCGCTAACGGGCACACCGTCCAGCAGAATTTCAATATCGCCGGGAATGGACGGAATAATATCCAGGGTAAAGTCACCACCCGTCAGGCAAAGGTCCAGCGTATCGCCGGGAATATTGGCAATTCCAATCTCCGGATAGGAGCAAACGCCACCGGCAGTAATCGTATCGAGGCCATTAGATACGGTAATGGAATACGGTTGCCCGTCTACCGACCGAACGTCTAACTTGTATTGACCAAAATCGTATTCTTCCAGGGTATCGCCAACAGCAACGGGAACGGGCGCCGCGGGGGGAGCGGGGCTGTCGGCAGTGAATAGATTCTGAACCTCCAGAACTACCCAATCATCTCCGGTCAGTGCATCGTGTACCAAGAAGGTATTTTCAAACTGACCATTTACATCATTGGTAGCATTATCCAGGCAAATACATTCGCCAAAGTCCCCCAGTGGCTCGGGGAACACCCCGGCGTCCCAGGTTAGATCGGTTTCACCTTGTTCGATGGTGATCGTATCGGTCATGGCCATGGCCCGGTCGATGTCACTATCGAGTTCCCGGTTTTGAGTGCTCATTGGCAAAGTGATCGATAAATCACCCGGCACAACGAAGGTCAGTTTGTAAATACAAGGCTCAACAACAAATTGGTAGAGGCCATTTTCATCCGTGTAAGTGGTATCCATCGGGATGGAGTCGCACTCACCCAGGGGCGTAAGAATGACCTCAATACCAGGTATTCCTTCTTCTTCAGCATCCTGGAAACCATCGCGATCCTCATCCAACCACACGTAATCACCCAACAGGGCCGAGGTGGGGGTAATGGCGATGGAGCAATTCGTTGTACAGCCGTTAGCATCGGTGACCGTCACAGAATAGTCTCCGCTGCCCAGGCTATCCGCCACTGGGCCCATCTGGCCGTTACTCCATTCGATCATGTAGGGGCCTTCTCCGCCGGTGATCGACACCATTGCCTCACCATCGGTAGCCAATGGTGAACTCACTACTTTCGTGACCATAACGGCACAGAAGGGATTACCCGGATTGGCCACTACGAAGCTATCCACGGCGGTACAGCCGGTAGCGTCGGTAACGGTAACGGTATAGATACCCTCGTTGAGGCTATCCAAAGACTCATCGGTAGCACCCGTACTCCAATCGTAGGTATAGGGAGGGAATCCGCCATTTACACTAACGGTGATCGAACCGGTGCTATCTTCTCCGCATAATACATCTTCAACCTCGGCTTCGATCAGGATGGCTGGTGGTTCGGAAATAACAACACTATCGGTAGCTGTGCACATTACGGAATCCGTGACGGTCACGTAGTAGGTGCCGGCAGCCAGACCGCTCAGTTCAGCGGTGGTGTCGCCGGTATTCCAAAGGAAAGACAATGGCTCCACACCACCGGTTACATTGACGATGGCGCCACCGGTACTATCGTCGTGACAAAACAGATTGCGGCCAACTACATCCAACTCCAGAGCCTCCGTAACTTCGATACGGGCGGTGGCCGTAGCCGTGCATCCGTTCGCATCAGTAACCGTAACGGAATAGGTCCCGGACTCCAGGTTTTCCAGGTTTTCGGTGGTTTCACCGGTATTCCACTCGTAGGAATAACCCGGCGTTCCCCCCTCAACGTTTACGTTGATGGTACCCAGGGCCTCACCGCCACAAACAATAGAGGGGGCATCCAGGGTGACCTGTGGCTGGGGGAAACCTTCAATGGTAACCGAGGAAGAATCCTGATATTCGTTGGCATCGGTAACGGTCACACTGTAATCCCCTACTGGAAGGTTTCCGGTAATGGTCGTAGTATCTCCGGTGTTCCACTCAATTTGGTAAGGTGCGGTACCCCCGGTGATCGTTACCTGAGCAGTTCCTGAGCTATCACCAACACAAATGTTTTCGGGGGCACTGATAATGCTAATCAGTGGGTCGGTTTCCAAAATAGTAATGGCTCCTGTCGCCTCACATCCGTCGGCCCGGGTTACGGTTACCGAGTAATCGCCGGCCGACAATCCGGTAATGGTTGCGGTAGTATCTCCGGTGCTCCAAAGGTACGTAAAGGGCCCCGTCCCGGTAACGATAGTTACGGTTGCCGAACCGTCCTCCGCTCCGGGAGCTGTGGTTGGCTCGACAGCTATATCGATCTCGAAATCGGGGGACTCGGCAATGGTTGCCACCTCCGAAATGATCTCACACCCCACATCATCGGTAACGGTTACCGAATAGCTGCCCGGGGTCAGATCACTGATCATAGGTGTGGTGGCTTCGTTGCTCCAACTGTAGGTATAGGGCTCTACACCGCCGCTAACATTTGCGATGATCAAACCATCTGCTTCATCGGGGCACGTTTCGTCACGTACATCCAACTCCAGAACCAGGTTAGATTCATTCTCTAACGTCATGGAATCTACCAGTGTACAGCCATTGGTGTCGGTAACGGTCAGTATATATGTACCGGCTGCAACGTTGGAAAGGCTCAGGCTGGAGTCACCGGTGTTCCAGGCATAATCGTAGGGAAAGGTACCGCCGGACACTAACCCGGAGATCGTACCGCTGGTATCCCCCGGACAGGTAGGATGCTCTGGTTCAAAAGTCACCGTCAGCGGGTTGGGCTCATCCACTGTAGCGGAAGCTACATCCGAACAGCCCGATTCGTCAGTGACGGTTACGGAATAGTTCCCTCCCGAAAGGTCGCTGATGGAGGAAGTGGTAGCCCCCGTATTCCATTCGTAGGTCAGGTTCCCCACTCCGCCTTCGACAAAGGCCTGGATCGACCCGTCCTCGAAGCCGGGACAACTGATATCAGTGACTAATAAATTAATGGTTGGTGGATCCGATTCAATGGTTATACAGGCTACACGGCCACATAAATTAGCATCGGTGACGGTCACGCAGTATTGACCGGATTCCTCCACCGCAATCGTCTGAGTGCTATCGCCGGTTGTCCATTTATACGAATAAGGTCCGGTACCGCCGGAAGGGCTTGCGGATATCGGAGTGGGTGATTGGCACTGATCAGTAAATAATTCGACATTCAACTTTGTGGGTTCCGTTAATGCAACGGAAGCGGACGCTGTATCACCATCGGCATCAGTCACCGTAACAGTATACGTTCCGGCTAATAATCGATCAATGAATCGAGTGTCGTCGCCCGTACTCCAATCGTAGGTATAGGGGCTGGTTCCACCATTGGGATTGGCTTGCGCCTCCCCGGTCGGCAATCCGTTGCAAAGTAAATCCACTTTGCTAATAGACACGGATAACTGGGCGTACCCGCTGGTCGTGAGGAAAAACACCAGGCTAAGTATTCCGGCATAAGTCAGTCTTGCAGGCATGTGTAGTCTTCTACTCATTGGTTGTTAATTTGTTAGCATTTAAGAACCTAGGTGCAAACGACATGCCAAGTAGCTGACAGGCCTCACACCTACGGCTAGAACCCATCAAAACAAATTTGATGGCACGTAGTACGAGTACGGGTACGTAAGCTTTGGAAAACGAATCCCGCCAATACCGCAAAAAAGATGCTATAGATGGCTAGAACTCCGTTTAACCGAACGAGTTAGATGTGAAGGGAAAAAAGGGATGAGCATTATCGTCGAGTACCGAGCTATAGTGAGCTTCGTTACCTACAAAAGAACAAAAAAATAGCAATAAAAACAAGACTCTCCCATTTTTTAAGATCTCGGCGTGATTCACTTTTGGGGCCGAAAAGCCGCTTGTTTCCTTTACTTCGTAACTATTGCGGCCTTCCTGGCCAAGAAAAGTACCAAAAATCAATTCAAAAAAAGTCATATACATCCAAACTCCTATGTACAGACCAGAGAGTCCGGGAAAGACAAAAAAAAGTCGTACCGCGAAAATGCGGCACGACCAACTACTAACAAATTATAATCCCATGAATATACTTCTTAAGGTCTTGTACTATTAAGTACACCTTTTTGGTCAAAATCGTTCAACGGAAAAACACTTTTTTAGTGCGCTTTAGTATGTAAACTATCTAAAATTACGAAGGATTACCCAAAAAAGAAAGTCGCTCCGATATTCGGTAGCGACTTTCTGGCTAATGATAATCCCATAAACTATATCTATCAAAAGTCCTGGTTTGCTAATCCAACCAGTTCTTTAACCTAATCTCAAGTCATTGTCGGAGAAAGTTTGGAATAGTAAGTCAGGCTCCCATTCCTGACTTACTATTTTACAAACTGTAAATCCCATGAACATATCCTTAATGGAATCCGGTTCTTTAACCGGCGAGTTGTTCGTTTGACATTACAAACATCATCATTACTACTTGCTCTTTCAAAAACAAAATCCAGCCTTTGTGAAAAAATTACCTCTAAACTATACACTTAAACCCTATTAAAAAGGGCTTGCAGTTTGTTCGCTTGTGAAAAAAAACAAAGCAATACCCTGAAAATTAGTTTTCAACAGGGCGCTTTTTACGAGGATAAAACAGTGTATCACCTTTCAAAGGGGTTCGAAAAAGCCTCTTTTTGGGTAAAAGTGGTATCGGTAAGCATATTAAGGAAGGCGATGAGATCGGCTTTATCTCGCTCGGTAAGCGTAAATGGACGGATATTCGGGTCTTCATTGGCCACTCCGTGCCCTCCCTTGCTATAGTGATTCAGTACCTCTTCGAGGGTTTGGAACCGACCGTCGTGCATATACGGGGCCGTCAGGGCAATGTTGCGCAGCGAAGGGACCCTGAATTTACCATTGTCGTAAACATTGTTATTTACACCTCCGCGACCAAGGTCATCAAAGTCAGTTAGTGTTCCCACCGAATCCAATCCGTTATTTTTAAACCCGTGATCCGTGAAGTGGGGATTGAAGTGACAGTGCGAACACCCCGGGTGCTCTAAGCTCTGGTTGTCTTCAATAAAGAATAACTCGATACCCCGTTGCTCGGAATCGGTCGGAAAGCCTTTTCGCTCCCAAATTATCTGGTCGTAGCGCGATTCGTAACTGATCAAGGTGCGCTCGAACTGAGAGAGGGCTTTTACCACCAGATCCCGGGTCAGTTGACCCGTATGGTCAATGCCGAAGGCCGCCCGAAAGCGCTGCGGGTATTCGGGGTGTTGCCGCAAATCCTGCTCTACCGCCTCCCAGGAATTATCCATCTCCAGATGATCTTCGATGGGAACCAGGGCTTGCTCCTCCAGGGTCTTGGAGCGTCCATCCCAAAAGAATCCGCGGGCATTATATCCCAGGTTGACCAAAGACATAGCATTGCGGGTACCTTCCAGACCACGGATGCCCTCGCTAAAAACCCGACCGTCGGTAAATGCCAGTGATTGCAGGTGGCAGCTAGCGCAACTTTGGGTGCTATCCGCAGAAAGAATGGGATCGTAGAACAGTTGCCGACCCAAAGCAATTCCGGCTTCCGTGGGCCTGTTATCCCCCGGGATTATCGGATCGGGCATCCACTCGGGCAGGTCAAACACATAATCAACCGGATTGTACGGTCCATCGATCACGCCCGAATCGTCCGGACAGTTGGTACAGTCAGGTGCAGGAGATTCAGGCTTATCACAAGACCAGACTGTGCCGAGAATTACCAGAAATAAACCCAAAATAAATGGATACATGCGCATGTGCTGTCAATTACTTTAATTGGGGTTTTGTAAATCGGATCGACGAATAAACGTACTGTCCGTAAGTGTTTGCAAAAATGCCACCAGGTCGGCTTTATCTTGCTCATCCAGCCGCAACGGCCGCACATTAGGGCTTACCGTTAAGCCCGGATGCCCACCCGATATGTAGTGGTCGAGCACTTCCTCAAGAGTTCCGAAACGACCATCGTGCATATAAGGAGCAGTCAGCGCTACGTTGCGCAACGTCGGCACCTTAAATTTACCCTTGTCGTATGGGTTACCTGTAACATCCGATCGACCAGCATCGTTGAATACCGTGCCCGCCAATCCGTTATTTTGGAATTGTGGATTCGCAAATAAGGGATCTGCGTGACAGTGGGAACATTCAGCATGGGGCACATCCATTGACGCATCAAAAAACATCGCCCATCCCCGTAATTCAGATACCGAAAAATTGATCTTTCCCGCCACCATTTGATCGTAGCGGCTGTTCGTACTGACCATTTCCCGTTCAAAATGTGCCAGCACCTTTTGAAGACGAATGGAATCGACCCCTTCCGTCCCGAACGACCGGGTAAATTGTCCGGAATAACCGGCATGGCGGTCCAATCGTTCAACGGCCTCAGCAACTGGAAGGTCCATCTCCAGGGAATCCCGCAAAGGGTGTAAAGATTGCTCTTCCAGGGTAGCTACCCGGCCGTCCCAAAAAAAACCGTGATAATGAAAGCCAACGTTTGCCAGCGAGGGGGCGGAGCGCTTTCCGCGAAGCCCGTTTACGCCGACCGAACGGGCCAGACCATCGGTAAATGCCAATTCAGGTTGGTGGCAGGTGGCGCAGGCGACCGTACTGTCTTTCGACAAAATGGGATCGTAAAATAGCGCCCTGCCCAGGGAAAAAGCTGCTACGGAATCAATAATGCCACTGGTAGTTGTTCTGGTGGGCCAGTATTCCGGAATGGCAGAGACGGGAACGGAAAGGGCGGTTGGCGACATCCCCAAAATGCCCCAGTACAGCAAAGACCAGAACCACCATCCTCCAGTAATCATCTGCTTAATTTACTGTCATGGAAACCGCTTTAACCAGATTATCCATCATGAAACCAACCAGGTCCAGGTCGTTGGTATGATCCTGGGTAACTTGCCGGAAATCGACGTAGTTACCCTCCCCATCGGAAAGCATACGCTCTGCATCAACTCGAAAATCTATTTGCTGATTTGATGGACCAACCACCAGGGTTTCGTTCAGTACCACCGGGCGGTAAAAATCATTCTCGCCCAAGTGGTAAGTGAGTTTTTCTTCAAAGGTGCCATCCCCGTCTAAATCGGCATTGCCTTCTACCTTGGCAAATACATAGCCGCGTGCCCATGACCAATAGTGATCATCGAGAGGGTGCGGGGGGGTATAATCACCAGGCTGAGTGGCATTGTACTTTGGAGCAACTCCGATGCCCATAACCAGACCATCGTACGTTCCGGCGGGCACATCACTCAAAGTGATGGAAACACCCTTTGCAGCATCCTCCGCGGTGATAATATCTTTAAAACTCACCAGTGCAATATCACTGATAAAGGTGGTGTCGGTCTGCCCATTTTTCGAGGTGAGTAAACCTATATCCGACAGGTAAAACTGAAAAAGCTGAAAGCGAAGGTCAACGCCACCCGGGTAATCATAGGTGCCCTCGAACATCCGCAGAGGCTGATCGCCAAAAACGCCCTGGAATTGCAGGGTGAAATCAACTGTTTCGGTAGTATCAGTGCCCTCACCGGGATCATCGGTACTGCAACCCATTGCCATCCATGCGACCAGGGCTAGTAAGATTGTCCAAGACGTTTTCATATGGTTCTGTTTTTTGCGAAAGCGTAACCAATAATGTAACGCACTTAATTCAGAGAACTTGTGATACTGATCACCGAAAAGGAGCTTGGCTGATTTCCGACAATCAGGCCGGCTATTTCTGCATCAGATTGACTGTCCCAGTCAACACCGGAAAACCAAGCCCGGTAGTTAACTGCCAGCGAAATGCTGGTATTAAATCCCCTGTCTAACGTAAACACAATGGGTAAGGAAACCGTTTGGACAGACTGCGTTTCTGTCGTCTTAATGACTCTTGGCAGGGTGTCTATGGGGTTGGTGAACACGGCAATTCTGCTAAAGGTATAGCCATCAGCATCACTATGCATCGCCGGAGTTTGCGCTGCCAATGGATGGTTGTCGGGGAAAGCATTCGGAATAGCCCGCAGCGCCGGCTCGGTTACCCCCACTTCAAACCGAAGTTCGGTGAAGTTGCCCTCGTAGCGGTACGAGCCGGGCACATACGTCCTGAACGAACCGGCTTCGGCCAATACGACATTATCCGGAATAGTAACCGTTGAGGTATCGGTGCCGGAGCCAATGGTCACGTCTAATTCGTCGTCCAGCATTACCTCCCTACCATCAGCACGGACCAATCGGATATTGGTCAGGTAATACTGCACGCTGGGAAATTGCAGGGAATATCCATTGAGGAAGAAAAGCGTGGTATCATTACCAAAGGCCAGGGTGGTATCTTCGCGAACCCAACGGTGGCGCAGGCTTACCCGTAGTTCCGGATATTCACAACAATCTCCGCAGGGGTCCTCCGCATCCACCTGGTAATTGGTAGCCTGAACGTCCAGACACCCCGGATCTTCCTCGCACCCGAATAGTGATCCGAGTCCGAAAAAGAGTATCCATCCCCAAAGAACGCGTGTTTTAATCATACTATGCTTGCTGTTCGTATTCCTTGACCAGGCGCTTGACGATCTGCTTTACCTGGCTGGAAAACTCCTTATTCAGGATCCAGTTGTAATACTGCTTGTCCTTGGCCAGGGTAGCAGCGACCGGCTTACCGATGTGCTTGCCAAAGTTGAATACCACTACGCCATCCGGATTGCGTTTCATGCGCTGAGTGGCATCCACAAATCGATTGTCATTTGTAAAACGATGAATGGCATCCATATCGTTTTGAATGGGTGCACTGGTAATTTCTCCGTCACCGTCCTCGTAATCCACACCGTCGTATTTCTTCAATTGCCCTTTGAAAACGTCGACTGTGGCTCGTACGTCAGCAAGTGCATCGTGGGCACCTTCCAACTCTTTTCCACAATAAAAACGCAGGGCGGCCTTGAGTGTTCTGGGCTCCATTTTGTAAAAAATGCGTTGCATGTCAAGGGTCCGACGGGAATCGATATCAAATTCAAATCCGGCCCGGTCAAATTCTTCCATCAGCAGCGGAATATCAAATCGGTTGCTATTGTACCCGGCCAGGTCGGCCTTCCCTATGAAGTCGAATATTTCCTGAGCTACCTGGGTAAAGGTGGGCTTATTGGCTACATCTTTAGGCGTAATACCATGAACGCTCATAGCTTCGGCAGAAATAGGTATGCCCGGATTGATCAACATATCTAACTCCCGGGGCTCTCCGCCTTTAGCAGAGTATTTTATCATGGCGATTTGCACAATCCGGTCACGTACTACGTTCAGACCAGTTGCTTCCAAATCAAGAAAAACAAGGTCTCGTTCGAGGTTAAAGTCCATAAGAGGGAATATCTTGTAAATTACTTATCAAAATAGGTATTGAATCCTTCGGAATATCGTACATCCAGGCTGCCGTCAGGCAGTCCGATGATGAGATAAACATCTATCTGATTGTCGTTTTTGGCGTATTCCATGGCCTGGTCAGCACCGGATACCATACAGGCAGTTGCCAGGGCATCAGCCTGCATACAGTTGGCAGCCAAAACAGTAGCACTTAGCAGCGAACTGCGCTCCGGATACCCCGTTTGGGGATTTATCGTATGGCTGTACTTAACGCCATTAGCTTCGTATACGTTCCGGTAGTTCCCAGAGGTGGCCATGGCCCGATCTGTAATCGGTATTGCCGTTTGTATGTCTTCCAGACCGGCATTGTCGCGCGGATCGCTGATGCCGATACGCCAGGCGTCGCCACGGGGACTCTCACCCGACACGACAACTTCTCCGCCAATGTCCACAAAAAAATGCTGAATGCCACGATTAGCAAGGAAGGTACCAATCAGATCCACCCCATAGCCCTTTGCCAGCGCACTGAAATCCAGCTGGACTCCCGGCTTTTTTTTGCGCAAGCTATCGGAACTCATATCAACCATATCCATCCCCACAAACTCCAGAAGTGAATCAATACGGTTACTGTCCACCCTGGTAATTTTGCGTTTTTCGGAATACCCGAATCCCCAGTAATTGACAAGCGGCATAACGGTAGCATCCAGATTACCGTCGGTCGTCCGGTACATGGATACCGCCAGCGCAAAATTCTTTTTGAAGTGTTCGTTCTCGTAGGGTTCATCCTCGCCATATGGATTGTACGTCAGGGCGATCCCCTTTTCCGATTGGTTAAACCGGGAGATGGTAGAGCTTTCGATGTAGGTCGAAACTTCCTGATTCAACTGTGCCAGAAGGCTGTCGACTCCCGGCTGTAAAGAGCGGCCCAGAGAGTCGTAATAGGTGATCTTGTAATAGGTACCCATCGTTTCTCCTTGCATCTGCGAATAGGTTCGATGGGGCGCCGTGTCGGTTTGGCATCCCAAAAACAGCCCCAGAAACCCACTCATTAACAGGATAAAAAATCGAGCTTGATTCATTGGAAATTGGCCTTTGATATAGTATTAAGAGCGTGTTTGGGATTTATCCTTTGGACTGCAAATGTCTATTATACCGACAACGAAGTGGTTTTGCTTCGCAGTACTTCGTGCTGGGAATCCAACCCACTTCGAGTCGAGTATATACTCGCGTGAAAAGGTTGGGCAAAGCCCAATCCTTTTCGGAAGCGGTATATTTGAACCACGGACCTTGTCTTGCCTTCTGCACACAGCAACCTTGAACCATGGACCGTGAACCGTGAACCTTCAAACTTTCACCTTACGCAACTGAGCATCCAGTGAATAATAACCACCGCCGGCCACCAGTAAACAGATGTAGGGTATCAGGTAGAGGATGGCTTTTTCCATACGGGAGAAAGGGTCGGCAATGTGTACGTAAAAGGCTGCTACAACCATGGTGATGATTAATGGGATAGCTGCCCAGCGGGTGAAGAGTCCCAGAACAAGCAGTCCGGCACAAATCACTTCAGCAAAAACCGCCATTGCCAGGGAAGCAACGGGACCTATTCCGAACGGATCGGCAAATTCGATGGCCTCGTTCCCAAATAATCGTCGCATTTTGCCAATACCATGACCATACAACATGGCTCCTCCGAAAGCAACGCGGAGTAAAAGCAAGACGACATCCATTGCGCGATAGATCTTCATAAAGCTGGTGGTGTTTGTTTGTGAGCGAAACTACCCCTTTCAACGGGAAAGAAAAAGCAATTGGGGCACTGCCTTATATAACGGCACCAACAAATCTTTGTTTGTAACCTGATGCTTCCCTTGCGGATACCACTCCGACATGTATCTTTACTCTCCAATCAATGCACATGCACACCGACTTATCGACCTTAGAAAAGCGCCTATTACTCATGGCCACCCTGTTGCTGGTGGTCGGGCACTTCGTCAATCTGGGAATTCAACCTTTGTATCTGGAGGAGCCCCGCCGGGTCATTATCAGCATGGAAATGGTGGCCAACGGAAATTTGATCGTTCCTACCCTATTAGGAGAGCTCTATTACAATAAGCCTCCGGTATACAATTGGTTGCTGATTGCCAGTACTGTTTTGTTTGGCAACTGGAATGAATTTACCCTGCGCCTGCCCACGGTCCTGTCCCTGGTGTTTTGGTGCTGGGTGGCTTATCTGGTGGGGCGGTCTCAGTTTGGGTTGCGCTACGGCTGGTACAGCGCCCTCTGTCTGGCGTGCTGTGGTGCTTTTCTGTACTACTTCTCTTTATTAACGGAGATCGACATCTTCTACAGTTTGCTCACCTGGAGCAGTCTGATGGGTATTTACTTCTATTCCCGTCATAATCGCTGGTGGGCTCTCTTCCTTACGGTTTATACGGTGGCGGGCATAGGCTTTCTGACCAAGGGGCTGCCATCCATAGCCTTCGCCGGGATTAGCCTCGTCACCTGGCTTGTCTGGACCAGGCAGTGGAAGCGACTCTTCTCATGGGCTCACCTGGTGAGCGGCCTGGTGTTTCTGGGAATCGTTGGTGGTTACTACTGGTTGTACGCTCAGTACGAAGACCCTACCCCTTTTCTGAACCGCTTGTGGTCGGAGACCAGTGACCGGACTCTCTCGGAAAGTTCTGGCTTTTTGCCTTTCCTGACGCACCTGGTCACCTTCCCGGTGAATTTGTGGGCCAATCTGTTACCCGCGGGTGGGTTATTGATTGTATTTGCCTTTCGGCAAAAAGCCTGGCGCGCTTACCGGCAAAATGACTTTCTGGTCTTCTGCGGCCTTATGTTCGCAGCCAACGTCCTGATTTACTGGTTGACTCCGGCCGAACGCCTGCGGTACGTGTACATGCTCTTCCCCTTCCTGATCTTTGCGTTTGTCTGGTTTTGGCAGCAGCCGGATAATGCTAAGTGGGCACAAAAAACACTGCGGTGGTCCGGTGGATTATTTATTCACCTGCTTCCGCTGGGCGCTTTGGCTATTTTGTGGATTCCCGATTTGCAGCCGATACCTGGCTTGGGGTGGATCAGCGCTATCTTTTTCCTGCTGTTCGCCGCCGTGGCAGTTCTTTTTTGGCGAAAGCCAGACTATCCGATGGCCCAACTCATCCTGGCCATTGCGCTATCACGGTGGTTATTTGCCCTGACCGTCCTGCCCCAGCGCGACCTGGACGGTGGCGCCTTCCGCGACCGCGCACGAGCTGAGCGAATCCACGAGTTGGTGGGTGATGCCCCCTTACACACCGAAGGTGAGGATAAGGTTATCGCCTATACCAGTATAGCCTATTTAGATAAACTTCGGTCAGATTACGTGCGCCGTAATGATTCCTTATTGGCAGGCCGGTACTATCTGGTCACCCCTGATAGTATCGTACCCGTATTATCCGACACCCTGCTGGAGTACCGCTACAACGGGCTGGAACAACAGTTGATCCGGGTGCTCCCGGAAGGGAATTAGGTGCCTGCCTACGCTCCGTTATGGCAGGCAGAGTAGGTTGAGAAAACAGGCTGAGATTAAGAGCGTGTTTTATCCAATTTGGTCTTGGGAAGAGAAGGGGGCTCCAGGAAGGATAGATAGGTAGTTAACCTCTGACCTTTCCCAGCTGCCGAAGCTTTAGCGTAATTTGCTAATTTCCGACTTCCGGCCTCCGACTTCCGGCCTTATCCATCAGTCCCTCCGCTTTAGCTTCCTCCACATACCCGTGTAGTTGCACTGGTTTGCGCTCTTTGCGGCTCCGCAGACGCATGTTCAGAAATTCTACGGCCAGGGAGAAGGCAATCGCAAAGTAGAGGTATCCTTTGGGGACCGCCCCGATCTCGGCACCGGCGATTTTGAGGTGCGCCAGGTGCGCTCCTTCCGCAATGAGCATAAAACCGATCAGGATGAGAAAGGCCAGGCCCAGCATTTGGATAGTCGGGTGTTCGTTGACAAAATTACTAACCGGTTTGGCAAAGGCGATCATGATGATAATGGATGCCACTACCGCCACAATCATGATAATAAGGTTGTCGGTAAGGCCTACCGCTGTCAGTATCGAATCAAAGGAAAAGACAACGTTGATCAGGGCGATTTGGGTGATGACCTTGCCGGTGGTGGAAGCCGCCTTTTTTGTCCCACCCGATGCGTGATGTTCCGGACCTTCCAACTTGTGGTGAATCTCGCTGGTGGCTTTGTACAGCAAAAAAACACCGCCCAGGATCAGGATGATGGACTGCCCGGAAAAACCA
>JASBTH010000194.1 GCA_030148525.1 Saprospiraceae bacterium
GTTGTGGAAAACACAAAATCAACTTTCTCATGGAATTTTTAAAATCACCTCCTTGTCATCCTCATTTTACTACCGAACCATTGCATATACATACTTATCATAAAGCCATAATACCTCCACTCTTTTTCTGGATGCAATTCAAATGCCTCTTTAAAATACTTTACAGCTAAGGTTGCATGGTCAGTAATTCGAGGTGAAACATTAGCTATTCTATTGCTTTCTGCCAATGCCCATGAATGGGTGAATCCTATGTGAGCGGCAATTTTGTAGTCTTTGTTATTCTCTAAATAAGCAGTCATTAGCTTGTCGATAATTTGAGGGATACTATCATAATTTCCTTGATGAAAATTATCCCAAAAATACTTATCAGCTTCCATTGCCAAATTACTTTCAGAAAGTTCTCCTACTTTCTTGGGGGCGAATGATGGAATTATTGTAGAGCAACTCCAAATTGTGATAAGTATTCCGATTATTAATATTTGCCGCTTCATTTTTTTTTGCTTTTGCCTAACATCTTGCTATACGCATATTTATTGCGTATAGCCAGTTATGTCTTTCCTTTTGATTCCCCTGGAATATCCAAAAAATCCAAAGGTGAAACAAGCTTGTTATGAGCCCTGGAAGTTGGGCATCGAGCATAGTGCGCGGAGCGCGGGGACTGGGAGAGACTTAAGAGAACGAAGCGACCGAAGGGATTCGCCCGCGCTGGACTGCATCGATTTTACTTGACTGCTGTATTGCTGCTCTTTAGTGCGTGGAGCATAGAGCGTAGGGCATGGAGACCGGGAGGGACCAAAGGGAACGAAGCGACTGGAGAGACTTGCCAGTGCTGGACTGCTGCGGTTTACCTGTGGTTAGTCAATCCTTGCTCTTGGCCGCGTAGAGCGTCGAGCATAGTGCGTGGAGCATAGAGCGTAGGGCATGGAGACCGGGAGGGACCAAAGAGAACGAAGCGACTGGAGAGACTTGCCAGTGCTGGACTGCTGCGGTTTACCTGTGGTTAGTCAATCCTTGCTCTTGGCCGCGTAGAGCGTCGAGCATAGAGTGTGGAGAAAATGAAAAAACGAATAATTAAAAATCAAAAATTAATAATTAAAAATTCGACTTCATTACCGTTGCCAAGGGTCGGAATATCCGCACGTACATCCAATACGCCAGCCCGCACCCCAAAACGCCAAAGGCCACATCAAAAGGGTCAAACACCCCGGTTACCCGAAAATTGTGAACCGTCTCTTGCATACTATGCCAACAGTTGGCCGGGAACCTAGTTGCCGGGAGACTCCGGATTTTGCAATAAAACCTTCATATAGCTGGTCCAGGCCGCCGGATCGATGGGCAAGGGACCGGCATTGGTGATCAGTTCACCGTCCCGGCCCAGAATGAGGGCACGGGGCAGCTCCTTAGCCGACCCCAGACGATTCAATACATCCTGGCGCAGAGCACCGCGTACCAGGAGGTGATCGGCCCGGGACCATTCCCGAAAGTAGAACTCCCAGTGCCAGCGCGCCCCATCATCGGGTTCATCCAGAGAGAGCATTAAGACCACAAAGTCATCCGGAAACTGCCGCTGCAGGGCCCAGACCGCATCCATCTGTTCACGACAGGAAAGACACTGAGTCTTATCGCTGCGCCAGGCATACAGATAGACAACTTTTCCCGCCAGGGAATCAGCCAACTCCTGCCAATCGGCCGGTTGCGGCTGGTAGATGGACGAGGAGTCCGCAGGATCGTAGTAGCGCTCGAAAGCGATCAGCGGTTCCATGCGCTGACGCAGGTACGGTAGGGCCGGCGAGCGCGGATGCCGGGCGACTAAGCGCTGATATAAGGGGGCTACCTTCGCGTAAGGCTCCTCCCCGATAGCTTCGCTCAGGTATTTTTCGAGGGCCGCCTGTTGCCAATGTTCGTAATCGAGGGTGGCTACGACCGGCTCCACCGCCACCGTGGTATCCATCGGTAACCCGTTCGCCATTTTATACCAGTCGCGCCGGTAACCCTGTACCAGGGAATACATGGCTTCCGAAAACCACTGGGTGGCGCGGGAGTAAGGCACTTCGGGCTCTCGTCCGGCCACCGTCAGGAAAACCGATTCCCACTCCGGTAAGCGGCTATCGTGTTTGGCCATGTGGTTGGTTGCCAGATCGTGCAGAATGCGCATGTGCCACCAGAAGGATTCGGCCTCGAGATACGGGAAAGCCGGGTGCTTTTTCAGCGGACCCGAAAAGAGGTTGACCCACTCCTTCTTCATGGATATCTCCAACTGACGGCCCAGAATAGCGGCATTGGGTTCATCCAGCCAGAAGTTTTCCATATACGTCTGCGTCACGACCGGACGCTTAGTCTTTGCCAGATGTTGATTCACGGCCCGCTGACTCCCCGTGATCCGAAGCGTCCCCGTCGGATCCGATTTGGAAAAGGATATCTGCACCGCATCTCCCGGCTCGGTATATACCACGATATCACCGCCCGTACCCGGAAATGCCCAGTGTTCAAAAGAAATATAGCTCAAACCGGGCCGCTCACTGTCAAAGGAGAAGCTCAGTTTTCGTCCGGGATTCACGGTCACTTTCTGCGCTGCTCCCGCAAAATAAAACCCATTCAACGTAGGCGTAAAGGTGGCCGCCAAGGGCTCTTCCGCCAGTATGGTCAGTTCAATGGTGGTTTTCTCGGCGTGTAATCCAAACCCGACAAGTATGAGGAGAAGGGCTAAAAGTTTGGTTCGCATGGAGGTTTGTTTCTGCATCAGCGGTAAAGGTACGTTTTGGAATTTTTAATGTTTAATGCTTAGTTTTTAATTGAATTAAAAATTAAACACTAAACATTAATCATTAAACACAAAGAACCCCAGTCCGCCCGGGTCCAGCAGGATAATGTTATCCACCTCGCCTTTATTGTTGAAGACGGTGACCTCTTCGTGGATGGGCACACCCGCCTCGCGAATGCGGGTGATGTGGGCCTGATTCTTACCGCTGTTGAAATAGGTCAGCCCAGGCTGGAAGAACTGGTGCGGACAACTATCCATGCCCATGATGCTGATGCCCTGCCGGTCGTCGTTGAGCAGGCTCACCCACCCTTTGTCGGGACTTCCCTGGTCGTGGGTGAAGCCGAGTGATTCGTAAAAGGCGTTGGCCCGCTGCATATCCACCGATTCCAGGCTAATGCCGGCGTAGGCACCCGCCAGGGAGGGCATGATCACGTCCTGGTGGGTGATGACCGGCTCCTCCCCTGTTTCCAGAAAAATGCGCACTCCGTCGGGTCCGGAGACCAGTACGGTATCGGAATCCTTAAGCGTGGTATGCGGATAAGTCAGCTCCTCCAGAAAGTCATCCCAGGAATCCCGGAAAAAGACCAATCCGTTACGGGCCGTATGGGCGGTATTGATGCGGATCACGGCCTGCCCGTCGGTCAGCAGGTTATCGCCGATGCGGGTGAAACTGAGTCGATCGTAGAAGTCGAGCGTACGGGCAATGTTGGGGGTGGTGGTTTGGATGAGCATGGTTGACAATTCTTTGCAGGTCAAAATACATATTCCAAAAAGAAGATTGTCTTTTAAACCCGTCGATACAATGAGGAATGTTTAATGTTTAATTTTTAATTAAGGGTCTATACTGGTAAATGGACAAACATCCGTGCAACCAATCAGTACTATGCCGACGTCGAAGTGGTATTCGAATCCAAGCCAGCCTCGAAATCGATAGATACCAGCCTAATCCAATTAAAAATTAAAAACTATTCATTAAACATTGAATACCCAAGCCCGCTGCCCAAATGAATGAAAGCAGTATTATTTTCGATATCCCCGTCGCCCTATCCTTCGCCGGAATGGGGTTGAGCCTGTTTTTCGGCTTGTATGTGCTGAGTCGGCCCGATCGGTGGCAGCCGCTGTCTTTGGTGTTGTTGGGCCTCCTCGCAGTGGCGGCCGGGCAACTTTGGGTCGACGTGCTCCTGCACGCCCGTTTGATCTACCGGTTTCCGTGGTGGATGAAGCTGGACGGTCAGGGTATCCTCACACTGTGGACACTGGTGTTTGTGCTCCTGCTGGTGGTTACCACCCCGGATCGCCCACTCCCCCGCTGGTGGTTGTTACTGGCAGTTCCGATCCTGATCGACGCGGCTTTTTGGGCACCCTCTTTTTTGGGCTTTTCCCTTTCGGAAAAAAGGATACTGATCGATCAGTATTATGCCGATACGCGTCCGGGACCGACTCACTTCTGGCGCAATCCGCGTTTGCTGCTGGTCCGCCTGGTTCTGCCCCTGGTTTACCTGGGCATCGGGCAATACCGGCTGTACCGTCAGGGGTCCCGGCCGTCCCTGCGTCTGCTGCGCCTGATCGTGTGGTGCATGATCGGGTACGTGAGTCTGGAATACCTGCTTAGCCTCGGGCTCTATGCCTGGACCGGACATTCCTTCATCGAATTCGCGGTTCGCATTGTTTGGATGGCGGTTCTGATCGCCCTCATGTCCTTCTTCTTTTTGCGAAAGCAGGAAGAAAAACCAACTCCCGCCACTACCCTGTCTACTGATCAGATGGGTGTTTTAATCACTGCCTTACGGCAAAAACTGCAAGACGAGCAGAGCTACCGCAATCCCGATCTGCGGCAGGGGACCCTGGCGCAGGAGCTGGGCACCAACAGCAGCTACCTCTCGCAGGCCATCAATCGTTCCACCGGCATGGGATTTGCGGAATTCCTGAATCAATACCGGGTGGAAGAAGCCCGGCGCTTGCTTCGTGATCCCGCCAATGATCCGTATACCATCGAAGCGATCGGTCAGCGGGCGGGCTTTCGCTCCAAGACGGCCTTTTACCGGGCCTTCAAAAAAGTGACCGGTACTTCGCCTGCTGCCTACAAACAAAGTTGAGGTTCTTGCCTTCCAGGCTCCTTGCGGGCGGAGAGGGTCGTTCCGTTTGTTAAATGAGGGAGCGTCAAAACCTCACTTTGTATCTGGTATTGGGTAGTAGGTAGTAAGATTTGCTTTATTCCAAATACCATATACCTACTACCCTATACCGGGAGGTTGGGCATTTTTTTCAGCATTTTATACGTCATGTAAGCCCAACTTCACGCCAAACAAGCTCGTGCCAATTTATAAAAGGACACGGCCACCCCGCGGATTTGCTCGTTTTTTTGGGCGAAAGCCCCCACCTTGGCTGCCGAATCAAATCCGTACCCCGCATGATCACCCGACTTCTTACATGTCTACTTTTGATGACTTGTTTTATCTCAAATGCGCAGGAGTCCTCCCAATGCCAGACTCGCTATTTCGCCTCCGTAGCCCTGCGCGAATCCCCCTACCCGGCCTGGCAGGGCATCGTGGCGCTCACGCAGGAGGAAGCCCTTTTGCGCAAGCACTACCGCTTCACCTACGACGATCAGCAACGCCTTACCAGTGTGTCGTTTTGGCACCGCAACTACCGCGACGCCCCCAACCATACCGCCAACTACTTTATGCGGTCGTCTATCCTGCAGATTGCCTACGAATCGGAAAAAGAGATCTACACCTATTACGATCGCTTCCAGCATCCCATCAGCCTGCCGGATAGCACCTTCCGGGAGGTCTATACCCTCGACGAGCGCGGACGACGCGCCGGGCTGCGCATAGAAAATAAAGACGGCGAGCTGATCGAGAATCGCTGGAGCATTGCCCGCTACGAATGGTCGGTGGAAGTAGACGGTGCCATTGTAGAGGATCGCTTCGGCCTCGACGGAACGCCGCGCACCATCCGCACGGGTTTCCCTTTCCAGCGCATTCGCCTGCGTTACGAGCCCAATGGCCTGCTGGCGCTGATGCAAAACATCGATGCCGACGGCCGACTCCTCAACAACGAAACGGGCGTCGCTCAGGACCGCCTGCAATTCGACGCCGACGGACGCTGGTACGGCTGGCGGGTGTTGGATGCCGACTTCAACCTCAAAGAAGGGAACGGGCCCGGCGTAGCCGAAGGCCTAAATATCCCCGACAAATACGGATACGAAACATCCCTGCACTACCTAGACCGGCACGGAAATCATATCCAGGGCAACTACGGCTTCTGGGTGGGGCGTCGTACCTACGACCAATACGGCAACTACGATGCCACCTGGTTTGAAACCCCCGAAGGCGACCTCACCATCAACGAACGATTGGGCTACGCCCTGGCCGACTATACCTGGGACCGCAACGGTCGTTTTCTGCAATCCATCGCTTTCTTCGATGCCAACCGAAAACCCGTACTTCGCAAAGGGGGCTATCACCAGATGGACCGTACCTACAACGACCAGGGCCTGCTATCGACCATCACCTTCGTGGATACGGATGGTCAAAAGGTCAACCGGTCGGATAACGGGGCGGCGGTGTACGTGTATGTGTATGATGAGCGGAATCAGTTGTTGAAAGTCGATCGGTTTTCGAAGGACGGGACTTCGGTTGAATGACGACAGCTTGAAATGGGACTTTCCGTTGTATGAAGAACCCTAAAAGGGGATTTGGGGATTTGGGGATTTGGAGATTTGGAGATTTGGAGATTTGGAGATTTGGAGATTTGGAGATTTGGAGATTTAAAAAATGCACTTAAATACCTGAAAAACAAACCTTTAATTAAAAATTAAAAACTAAAAATTAAAAATTATACTCTAAATCGGAATATGCTGCTTCGATCCCGGCACCACAATCCCTCCCCGGTTCCCGATTTCCACCGAGCCGAAGCGGGTGGCAAACACCTCGGGTAAGGGCCGGTCACCGGGAACGGACAACCAAAGACGAAGGAGATGCCGGCGGCGTTCCGGTTCCGGCCAGTCTATGAAGCCGGTACGGTCGTGGAGCATGGCGTGGTTATAGACGAATTGCATATCGCCTTTTTCCAGCATCATGGTCAGGTGAACGTCAGGATCATTGCAGATGGCATCGAACAGATCCAGGGCTTCATAGTGGCGATCGGTCAGGCGGGGTGCTTCGGGGAATCGCTGGGCAGATTCGATGTACTGTCGCTGATAGAAGATGGTCACCTTACCATCGTAATAACTGAATACCGGGATCCTCAGGAAAGGCTCCATGCGTTCCGGCACCTCGCCCCTCCGGTCGGTGGCGATGGGTTGCAGTAACAGTTCCAGCAGATCGGGACGCTGGCGGTGCATTTCATTGAACACGGTATCGGCACTCACCAGTAGAGACTGACCGCCTTCTTTGGCGGGTTGCAGACAAAGTAAGCCGACCACATCGGAGGAATCCGTATGGAACGTTTGCCGTTCTTTAGTCTGGTAGATGCGCACATTGGGGTCGCTGCTATCCACGCCCAGGTTGCGCACGTGTCCCAACATGTGTCCCTGCGCATTCTGCGAACGGGCGTTTCCCAGGTGGGTGCCTAAACCATAGAATAAGGTGGCTGCTTCCCGCTCCGAATAATGTTGTACCGGCAAACCTCGCAACAGGCCAAACCCGCGACCAGCGATCAATTCTTGTTGCAGCTTTTTCAACCGGGGCCCCAGGGTCGGCAACGGAAAATCATTGCCCGTCAGCCCACTCACTGGTGTCCCTGCCTGGAGGACCGATGCTGTAGCCTCCTCCAATTCCCTTATTTCGGTGGGGGTTAGTTGCCATATCCATTCGTCGGTACGCTGAGCCTGGTCAGGGCCGTGCCAGCAAGTTTCTCCTTTCCGGAGAGGCGGTATCGTCATTTTATAATTTTTAATGAGTAATTTTTAATTACTTGGACATCCGCCTAATTAAAAATTAAGAATCAAAAACTAAAAATTACTAATCATGAATTACCCGGCTTAAACACCTCCGCCATCATGCACCTGGCCGAGCCGCCCCCGTACTTTTCAATGACTTTAAGGGGGCTGAAGAGAATGCCCGTATGTGATTCAATGTCTTCCCGCTGATTGGGGCTGAGGGAGCCATAAGCTTGCTCGGACATCACCAGGAAGGTGTCGCCCTTTTTGTTTTTTACTTGCAGGGCATTGCCCGCGAAGGCCATCATTTGCTCCAGGCTGATGCCGATGACCTGTTTATTGGTGCGATCAAAGGTATTGAGGAGTTGCTGCCGTTCCTCATCATCGCGGACCGTATCGAGGCAGATAATCACAAAGGTTTCTCCCAGGGCCATCATCACATTAGTGTGGTAGATGGGATCACCCTGCATATCCAAAGCATTGAAAGCCACCACCTCGTAGTTCATTTTTTTGGCGAAAGCCTTCAACAACTCTTCATTGGTGCGCACACTCAGGCAGGCGTAGGCAATGCGATTAATGCGATCGAGGATCATACTGCCGGTGCCTTCCAGAAAGACCTCGTCTTCCTCCGACTCTTCCATTCGAAAATGGTCGGTATAGCCAAAGCGAGCTGATAAGTCCCGAACTACATCCTCGCGTCGCTCCTGCCGACGCCGGGGAGCAAACATGGGGTAGGTCACGATCGTACCTTCCTCGTGAAAGCTGATCCAATTATTCGGGAAAACCGCATCCGTCTTGAGGGGATCGGGCGTATCCTCGACGACGATAACATCGATACCGGCTTCGCGCAATTCGTGCACGAAGACGTCGAACTCTTCCCGGGCTCGTTGTTTGATTTCGTCGACGGGCAGAGCGTCGACATTTGATTGAAAGGCGTTGTTTTCCGCCGTTTCGTCATTGTACCCGAAATTTGCCGGACGGACCATCAAAATGGTATCAGTAATCTGTTGCACGCAATTGTGTTTTGACAAAAATACGGCCACCCCGAAATACCCGGGGCGGCCGCAAATATAGTTGATTTAACTGATCGGTTGGGCCTAAATTATTATTAAAAGGGGGCAATAGCCGATGCCAAACCTCCCGGTATTTGGTAGTAGGTATAGGGTATTTGGATTAAA